>CAYFJO010000058.1:0-36660 GCA_964343305.1 uncultured Pirellulaceae bacterium
GCGATAGATCATTGCTTGCATTGAAATGCCAAATCGCTCTTTGTATTCCAGCAGGCGAACAGCCGACCTCCCGACAAAGGCTTTCTTGATCTGCGATTGTGGCAGTAAGAAGTGTGATCCAATTTCATACGCCAGAGATTCTTCGTCGGCACTGATTGTTGTCTGGCTACAGTGGCCTAGTGCTACATGAATCAATTCGTGTGCAGCGGTGAGGCGAATTCGATCCGCAGAAACACTGGAATTGAATACGACGATGAAATCCTCACCAAACTTTGCTGCCAAGCCGTAAATTGGGAGGTCTGTTGGAAGCTCAAGAGTCCGTATTCCAAACCTTCCGAGTTGTTCAGACATGCTTGGAATCGGATCACGATTATTAAAGCCAAGCCGCTTGCGCAGCTTCTCGGCGATTTCTTGCGGAGACCCATCAACTTCGCGAAATGATACTTGCTGATTCAAACGCTTCCCCAAGCGCTGCTCTAGCTTCAGATATGCCTCTAACCAACGCTCCGCGTTGGCCTCATACATTTGGCGATCGGCTACGCGAATCCTGGATTTAAGATTTCGATAACGAACGTTTGTCAGTTTTGGCCCGGATTCCAGAAACCACGAAAGGGGCCTGTCGTAGACCTGCGCTAGCGCCGCCAATGTGGGGATCTGTGGGAATGTGCTTCCACGCTCGTAGTTGGTGAGCGTGGCCTGAGTGATAGACACGCTTAACTTCTTTAGCGCGCCCACGACATCTCGAACTGACAATCCAGCTCCCACTCTCGCCGTCTTGAGACGAACGTGTAGCTGAGGTAGGGCATCAGCGGTTATTGCTTCCTGCATAAAACGCTCCAGATTTAAAACCGCATTTTATAAATCCGACGTTTTATACACAAGGGGGTGAACCCAAAAACCGCGTCTGGGACCTAGCGGGACAAGGAGAGAGTCCCGCGTCTTGGCGGCGCAGACGATTTATAACCGTCCGTAGGGAATCCACACGGATTGGGTTCGATTCCCCTTCTCTCCGCTACCCGCGTTTAATTCGCCGTCTAGCTGCTTTGACGAGCGTATCGCGTGCCCATTTTGATAACTTCACTTTGTCGAGTTCTGCGGCCTGATCGCACAACTCGCGATCCTCGGACGTGAGGCGGACCTGAAGTGGGGCACCCTTGCGCTCTTCCGGTGGTTTGACCGGCGCACCGCGTTTCTTCTTTTTGCTCATGCCAAAATTGTAGTGCAAAAAATATCTTTGTCAATGTTGACACCGCCATTAATTGCACTACAATAAATACATGCGTGAGACGAATAACACAAGGAAAAAGCCCGGCGTGTGCTGGTAACACTCGTCGGGCCGAACAACCGACTTTCGCCTGATTGCCCTTGGTAACTCAATCATAGCGAAGGCCCTAGACAAAGGGATGATTCGCTGTGATAGCCACAACCTGCAAACACGACGACCGCAAGAAACACGGCAAAGACGCCAAGGGCAATCAGCGTTATCGCTGCCGAGATTGTGGCGTCACGTTCATCGAAGAAACGAACATCCTTGCCGGGATGCGTATCGGCCTCGACCGCGCGGAAATGATCATCAAGTGTCTGGTCGAGGGGATGAGTGTTCGAGCAACGGCTCGTCTGACCGATACCGACCCACACACAATCATCGACTTGATGATGCTTGTCGGAGATCGCTGCAAGCAATTCCTTGACCGCGAACTAAAGGACGTGGTTTGCGACGATATCCAGATTGATGAAGTCTGGCAATATATTGGTGCTAAGCAGAAAACCGCCAAGCACAAAGAACTCGGCGACGAGAAGCGCGACAGCTATTGCTACACGGCCATCGAGCGAAACACCAAGTTGCTCGTGTGCTGGCACTTTGGAAAGCGAGACTCGTACCACACGGAACAATTCTGCGAGAAGTTACGAGATGCCGTGGCTGGTCGTTTTCATTTGTCCAGCGACGGATTCGGCCCGTACAAGACGGCTGTGCCGTTCGCCCTCGCTGGCCGCATTGACTACGGCATGCTGATCAAGATATTCGGCAACACATCGCAGGAAGATCAACGCAAGTACTCGCCAGCCGCGATAAGCTCAATCAAAAAGGAAGCCATCTGGGGCAATCCCCAAGACGATCGAATCTGCACGTCGCACTGCGAGCTGGCACAACTTGAACATGCGGACTTTCAACCGCCGCATGACTCGGCTGACGAACGGATTCAGCAAGAAATGGGAGAACCACGAAGCAATGCTCGCCCTGTATTTCATGCACTACAATTACGTGAGGGTTCACGGTACTTTGAAAACCACTCCAGCGGTAGAATCAGGGCTGGCTGATCGCGTTTGGACGGTCCGAGAATTAATTTCCGAGACCAGCAACATTCCCATTTGACGCCACAACGGCGTCCTCCGTCACGCTACAATACCCCCATGCCCAGCACTCCCGACAAGCCGAACAAAATAGCGGACTTCAGGCGACACGAACCGTCGGAATTTAAGCCGCTTGTTCTTCGAGCATTGTGGTGGGTTTGTGTAGTCGTTTCGCTCTTTGGTGTTCTAATCTTAGTGTGTCGTTTGTTTCGCCGCTTGCATGACAACGACATATATCACCCGCTCCGATGGCTGGAGACATTCTTCTAGGCGCTGAGACCCAACATGGACGAGGCCAAGACAAAACTCCGCTGGTGGCAGTTCAGCCTGCGGAAGTTCATTTTGCTCACGACGCTGATAACCGTGCTGGCCGTGGGGGGCTGGCGGTATCGAGAGTGGGGACGTACTCTTTCCGAAACAAGCCAGGCTATGTCGGTCGAACGGAAGCAACTAGAGTTAGATATGGAGCGGGCATTGTTGTTGCATGAGCAGGCTGTTTCATTCAACAAGAAGTATTGGCTGCCGATGAGGGCGTACGAATGGACGAGCTGGCCCCCTGAAACTGAACAACAAAAAGCTGGCAGCGCGTTTCGGAGTGGTGGGTTGATTCCTCAGGGTGAATAAACTGGCAGCAACATTTAGTCACACACTACCAAGATTCACTAGAAATTGACACACGGCCCCATTCATTAGAGAATAAACGCCGCGCCAGTTTCCTTTCGAGGTTTGCCAACCAATGAATCGGAATCAAGTTCGTTGTCCAGGTCCCATTTCTCGACGGAATTTCTTGCAAGCTGGATCTCTCGCTTTAGGCGGTCTGGGGTTGTCAGATTTGTTGAAGCTTCGTGCTGACGCAGTGTCCTCATCACGCGCTGAACCTGATACGTCGATCATCTTCGTCTGGTTGCCTGGCGGACCACCGCACATGGAAACCTACGACATGAAGCCGGACGCGCCGTCCGATTATCGCGGCGAACTTCGTCCGATTCAAACCAATGTCGAGGGCATGGATGTTTGCGAACTTTTTCCGATGCATGCCAAGATCGCGGACAAATACAACTTGATTCGATCGGTTGCCCACGGTTTTGCGGATCATGGCGGTGGGCACAAGCGATTTCTGACTGGAAGAAAACCCGCGACACCGACAGGAACCGTCAACGATGCGCCGATGGTCGGTTCGATTGTCTCTAAAGTGCTTCAAGATCGACGGCACGTTGAGGGGCTGAGCAACTACATCGTGACAGGCAACGGTCGTGTGAACAGCGTCGACACGTTTGCGTTTGGCTCGGCCTACCTGGGATCAGACACGCATCCATTCAGCGTTTCCACGGATCCGAATGAAGACAACTTCAAGGTTCGAAACTTGACGCTTGCGGGTGGGCTCGACGAGAGTCGGCTCAACAGCCGTATGCAACTTCTCAGCGGACTAGATAAATTGCGACGCGAAGTTGACGCCAGCGACATGATGGATGCGACGGATGTCTTTAATCAGCGTGCGCTTTCGATGATCACCTCGCCCGCAGCACGAAGAGCATTTGATCTGTCCAACGAGCCCACCGAGCTGCGCGAGCGGTACGGTCGACATGAGTGGGGACAGCGGGCATTGATGGCGCGACGATTGGTCGAAGCCGGTGTAAGTTGGGTGACCGTCGTGATGGAAAACCCGTATGTCTCCGGAATCCGCATGCCAGAGTATGGCGTCTACAACTGGGACAGCCATGCCGTCAATTGCCATCTCTACGATGACGCCCGCATGCGGTTTCCGATTTATGACCGCACCATCACCGCGTTGATCGAAGACATTTACAATCGTGGCTTGGACAAAAAAGTGATGCTTGTTGTGACGGGCGAGTTTGGACGAACACCGCGCGTCAATTCGCAACCAGGTTCACGAACGAAGACCATGCAACCGGGTCGCGATCACTGGCCGCGCGCCATGTCGTTCCTTGTTTCCGGCGGTGGGATGAAGACGGGCCAGGTGATTGGCCAGACAAATTCAAAAGGCGAAGATCCCAAAGACCGTCCGCTAACGCCTAACGATTTGTGGGCCACCGTCTACCGGCATCTCGGCATCGACTATACCCAGACGTTTCCAGATCACACCGGACGTCCGATGCAAGTCTTGCCATTCGGCGATCCGATTGAAGAGTTATTGTAGATTTCGTTTGTCCGCGACGTGCCTCGCGCCGACCAGCCCGACGACAAGGATCTGGCGATGGCCATACCCGTCGTTTGCCAATGTGGTCAAAAGTTTAACGCCAGAGATTCGTTGGCAGGCCGCACGGTCCAATGTCCAAAATGTAGTTCGCCGCTTGTGATTCAGAGTCTTACGCATGAGCGCCTTGCGGCGGACGATCAATCGGAAACCGAGAACGACCCTCTAAAACGTGCACCGCCACAGCACGAACCGCTACCGCCGATGCAAGCACCGAGAGGATCGTCTCGACTTCGTTTGGCATTCGCGCTGGGAGTCCTGCTCGTCGGATTGTCGATCGGTGGCGCTTTTCTATTTTGGCCAGGCGAAGATGTGCCAACTTTGGGCAGCGGGGACGATTCAGACAGCGGTACAAATGCAAACAATGCGTCAAACGACCCGACGAATGTTCCGCGAAATGACACGTCGCGACTTCCACCTGGCGCTGCGGAAGTCGAAGCGTCGCTGTCAAACCTCAGGCAGATCGTTGCAGCTATCAAAGAATCTCGCGACGCAAATGGAGTGATGCCAAAACCCTTTTCTATTGATGACTCGGGCAAGCCGCTTTTAAGTTGGAGGGTGCATGTGTTGCCCTTTTTGCCCGGCACGTCAGATGAAAGGAAGCAATACAGCGCGCTGTTCGAACGATTCAAGCTGAATGAGCCGTGGGACAGCGAGCACAACAAGCCGTTGGCGTCGGCAATCCCCGATATCTACAAGACGCCGGGATCTTCTGGGCCGTCAGAGAAAACGTGCTATTTGCTTCCCCACGGCCGGCGAACGGCATTCCCTGGTACGCAGGAAGTTACACCCGATCGCCTCGTCGATGGCCCGACCAGAACGGTCGCGGTTATGGAAGTGGCCGAAGAGCGCGCAGTCGTTTGGACGCAGCCGGTCGATTACAAGGTGGATCTGTCAAACCCAACAAACAGCTTGGCAATTCGTGGTGGATATCTTGTGGCATTTGTGAGTGGTGAAGCGACGAAGATCACAAAGAGCATCGAGCCCGAGTTGCTGGCAGCACTCTATTTGAGGGACGGGATTACAGAGCTTTATGACGAGCATCCCAATCACGTTGCACTTCGCGGCTTGCAGACATTCAAGGTGAAACCGCCGAAGCAGCCCGAACCGCCGCCACCGCAATTTGTCGCTTCCGTCGACAACACACCTGAACCCGCACCGCCGGACCCTCCGAAGCCAAAACCTGCGGCCCAACCAACACCGAGTAAACCCGCGCCCCAAAAGCCGATTCGGAACAAAACGGGCGTTGTGTCTTCAGCAACTGCTATTGCCGATGTTCGGGGCGATTTTGTGCCGAACAATAATGGCCACGCCGATCGACATGGCGGCGGCAAATGGCACTACCTGGCTTCCCGTTCGTCGAATCCAGCGACAGGTGGTGCACAAGTCGTTCAGATGACCTGGGATTCCAAATACAATGGGTATGAAAAGCCCCCTGGAACAGACGATGGAAAGCCGAACTGGCCTGTGATATCGAGATCGGCGCAAGCCTTGTATCTTAGTCCCGGTCCGGCCGATGGTGCTCCATTTCCAGTTTTGCGATGGACCAGTGGCTTTGACGGCGAGGTGAAGATTCGTGGACATTTCACGATCGCGTTCATGAACAAGGGGGATGGCGTAACGGTTTATGTGTACGTTGATGGCGAGGAGCGTTTTAAGAAACCAATGGCATGGGACAATCGAAGTGGCGTGGCTTTCGACTTCAACGTGGCAGTGCGTCCCGGATCTATGGTTGACTTTGTTGTCGGTCAGGACGGGCCAGGCCCAGGAGCCAGCTTCAACGGCGACGGAACGGTGTTAAGCGCGGTCATCGAGCCGTTTGTTAACAACCCATCAACGTCGCCCGCGCCGGCCAAACCACCAATGCAGGTCGCGAAACAAGTCGCTCCCGGCAGCCAAATTTGGCAATCCAAAACAGACGATTTTCTTCCCTACTGCGTGGATGCTTCACGTGACGGACGCTATTTTGCAGCCGCTTGTACGGGGCCTGGCACTAAAAATCTCGCCGCCGGTTTCGGAGCACTCATCGATGCCAAGACAGGTAAGCTCGTGCGTCGATTCGTTGGGCATGCACGCGGCGTATCTTCGGTTGCAATGACAGTCGATGGCCGCAGACTTTTAACCGGAAGTTGGGACAACACGGCCAAAGTTTGGGACCTGGAGACTGGTAAGGATTTGCACACGTTTAAACGCCACGAATGGCCGGTGCTTACGATTGCCGTTTCACCCGACGGCAAACGTGCAATCTCAGCAAGCGACGGAATACGATATTGGGACATCCAAACTGGCGAACTGATTTATGAATCTCGTCAAATCTGGGCCACACCTTATTGGAGCGTCATTTTTGCGCCAGATGGGAATCATGCATTTGCTGGCAATGGAAACGGAATCGTCGAATATTGGGATCTGAAGAACAAGAAACTGGTGCGCAAATTCGAGGGGCCGGGACGAATCAAATGTGTTCGTGTGAGTCCAGATGGCCGTCTCGTTGTGGCAGCGGCAACAGACAATCCGATCGTGCGTTTGTGGAGCGTGGAAACGGGCAAGTTGATTCATGAATTGCGTGGGCACAAGAGCGGCGTTTCCTCGGTCGCGTTCTCGCCGTGCGGGAAAATGATTGTTACAGGGGGCGGCCAACTCAAAAGCGGGACCGGGATTTACTCCGATACGACAGATCGATCAATTCGCGTGTGGGACGTTGAGAGCGGACTCCAGCTCACGGAGTTCAATCCGCATGCGTCGTTCATTACAGGAATCGCATTTGCACTTGACGGAAAGTCGTTCGCTTTCACCGGTGGAGACAAGTCGGTTCGGTTGGTGTCGGCTCCAGAGCCGCCGGCAGCTACGGCCAAGCCGCCGATCACAAGACCATCTTTGCTGCGAACCTGGAGCAGTGCCGACGGAAAATTCTCCGTGGAAGCGGAAGTCCTCACCGCGACGTCCAGTCATGTTCGTTTGAAAAAGAAGGACGGATCGGAGTTGACGGTCCCGCTCGCGAATCTAAGTGAGCCCGATCGTGCCTATGCCCGAGATTTTGTAATTATCGAGAAATACAAAGACCTGAAAATCAATCGCCCGGAACCGGACAAGATGATTGATGAGCGGCAATCGCTCGACAACATAAAAGAAATTATTCTCGCTCAACTGAGATACGAGGATCATCACAAAACACTTCCGCCAGGTTACACGACCAGTCCCGACGGCAGAGCGCTCTTGAGTTGGCGAGTTCACATTTTGCCGTTCCTTGGAGAACCGGGTAGTCCCGAACAGCAAGAGTTTAAAAAACTCTATGAGGAATTTGATTTATCAGCCCGTTGGAATAGTGATCACAATTTGCGGCTCGTTAAGCGAATGCCAGCGGTGTATCAAGTTGTCGAAAGTTTTGGAAACGTGGGATTGACTCACTATCTTGCACCGCGAGGCACCAATACGGTGTTTCCAGGAAAGCTGGCAACAACACTCGGCGAACTTCGTGACGGCGTATCCAATTCCGTTGCCGTTCTTGAGGTTGGGCATCATCGCGCGATTGTTTGGACCCAGCCCGCGGATTACGACATCAAACCGGGGGACTTGAACTTGAAGCGAGGCATGACGGCGTTTCGCAAGGGCGGATTCTTGATCGGTTTGACAGACGCGTCCGCTCATAAAGTAAGTGAATCGATTTCGAATGAAGACCTGTTGGGAATTTTCCTTACAAACGATGGAAAGTTTTGGAATCCAGGGTTTCAAGCAAAATAGCGAGTGCGCATTCAGCCTTGCGCGCTTTCAATTGGAAAGCGAGTACGATAAAATCACGTTAGTTGGATGTTTGGTGCGTTGGTGTTGTTCCTCCATTCCTTTCAATCTGATTAAGGGGTTTGAGCAAAAATGTCATCTCAAATCAATCGCCGGGATCTTGTGAAGTCGTTTGCTGGTTTGGCCGCCGGTGGTCTTATGCTCGACCGTTTTTCCCAACCATCGGGCGCCGCGTGCAGCTATTTTGCCGCAGAAGATCGCGACATCAATCAGCCGGCCCAGAAGGCGTTCATTAACTGGGAACCTGATCGACAGCGCGAGTCGTTCACGGTCCAGCCAAAGTTTGAAGGCAATGCCAACGACTTCGGCATGGTCATTCCGACACCGTCACAACCGAAACTCGACGAGATGCCACGCGATTTCTTTCGCACGCTGGCTGTGTTCAGCATTCTCGAACCGATGCCGATCGAAAAATACAAATTGCTGCGCCGTCGAAACAGTCGCCCAACACCAGGCGCTTCTCGCCCCAAAAGATCCGTGGTGGTGTTGGAAGAAGGCGTTGTTGGCTCGCTGGATTACAAAGTCATTGTGGCAGATGACGCTCGCGGTCTTTACCTTTGGCTTGACGAGCACAAATACACCTATTCCGGCGATGAAGAGACGCTCGACCATTACATTCGCAAAGGTTGGTTCTTCACGGTGATGAAAGTCGACCCGAAGCAAATGAAACGCCGGCCTGATGGAACGTACGAGGGCAACATCACGCCGACACGATTCACGTTTGCATCCGATCAACTTGTTTACCCGTTGCGGATTACAAAGATCAGCGTGAAAGAGTCTACCGAGGCATTGTTCTACGTCCAAGCGCCGGAAAAAATGGACTTGGGTGATGCGTTCAGCTATCAATTCACCTGGCAGCCCATGTGGTCGCAGGCGATGAATTGGGCGACCGGATTGTCGGACGCCGAAAAGGATTGGTTCAAGCACATTCAATCGCATTTGCAAAAGTTTCGACTGCGAGTCACCGACCTGCGTAAGGACGGTGTCCAACCCACAACATTGGAGTGGGCGAAGAAAATCACGACGCGCGATCTCAATGTCATTGACGGCAAAGAACCCTTTAACCGGGACGCGCCGGCGGAACAAGTCAAGAAGCTAAAACTGCTGCGCGGCCACGTCCAGGAAGGCAAGGTGATCACCAAGTTCCGCAAAGTGTTTCACAATCGAGAAATGCAAGACGATTTGGTGCTAGTCACCTCCTCGGCGGCTGGCAAACTCGATCCGACGGATTACTATCAAATCTTGCCGACGTCGCCCCCGTAATCTGACTTTCGGCACTGAAGGCTGTGCCAATGGCTTCCTTTACACCAACACGAGACCATCGCTGGTTAACCGTCGTTGGGTTTGTGTCGATCCTTTGTGTTTCCGCTACCAGCGCCCAGCAAAGTTATCGTCCCGGTGGCGCACGTAGTGATCCGATTCAACACCCACGCGATGTCAGCGGCTTCTCCGTTCGTGGCCCGCGCGTTCGTGTCGTTCACACGGACGATGTCGAGAAGGCTGGCGGGTCGATGTACTTGCAAAGAGTCGACCCGTGGCTTGGATATCTTTGGGGCCGCGAGTTAACTCAACGCGAGTTCACACGCGCGGACGGCGTGTTTGGCGAGGTCAGCAAATCGGATGGCGTGCTGCTGCCCGACGGCGCGACACATATGATGAGCCGTGATCACGTGACTAGTTGCGCCACTTGCCACAACACACCCTATCGAGATGCTGGTGCGGGAATCACGATTGCAAAGAACGGCGGTACCGGACGCAACACACCTCATTTTTTTGGCGGCGGACTGATCGAAATGCTTGGCGATGAGTTGCGGCTCGCAGCCTTGCGAGTGGCCGACGAAGATCGCAACGGCTGGATCGATTTGCCGGAAGCCAAAGGCAAAGAGTTTTTCTACCAGGCGATGCCGGACGACGAGACGACGCGGATCGCGTTTGGGCGATTCGATGATCACGACCTCGACGGACGCCCCGATTTAAACGCTGTTTTTTACATCGTTTATGTCGACGGGAAGGGTGAGCGAATCCCATGGGCGGAGAGTCTTAACGCCAAAGGGGTGAAAGGATATCGGCTCGAAGTGCAGGTCTTTGGCCACGGCCGACTTCACGTGTCGAATCGGCCGCCGATTTCCGGGACGCTGCGCGCGTTTGCGGCCGCGGCTTTTGACATTCACCAGGGATTGCAAGCGTATGACTCAACGACGCTGGCCGAAGTGGGCAAGACGGGCGTGAGTCAAACTTCGAACGCTGGCTGTCTGCAATTTGTTTCCGCCGCGGGGCGTGATCGCGGGCGCGTGACGAAGGGGCACGGAGTCAGTTTCGACGATCCGGATCGAGATGGCGTTTGCCACGAACTGACGGAGGGAGACTTGGACGTGGTCGAGTGGTACATGTTGAACCATCCTCGGCCCGCGACTGCTCGGACGACCAAACAGACTCGCAAAGGCGAACGGCTTCTTCATGAGGTCGGTTGTGCGAATTGTCACACGCCGGACTGGCACGTTCCGGCCGCCAACCTGGATGCCACCGACTACACAAAGCGGCACTGCGGTGATCGCCGTTTTTTTGACCTCGAAGTCCAACACGATCGTCGGCACAAGCGGCTCGCGGGCAAGTTGGTGCCACTAGCCGATGAAATCGACGGCCAATTCGTGCCGCGACGAAAGTCTTTTGCCGTTCGAGGTGTTTTTACGGATTTGCGATATCACGATGTTGGCGAAGGGTTTCATCAAGTTCAGTTCGACGGCTCGGTCGTAACCAGGTTTCGCACGCCGCCTTTGTGGGGCGTCGGCAGCACAGCACCTTATGGTCACGATGGCGCGAGTCTCGATCTCCAGTCCGTCATTCGACGGCACGGCGGCGAGGCACAAGCGTCCCGCCAAGCATTTGATTCGTTGAAAACTCGCGAGCAAGCTGCGGTGTTGGCGTTTTTGCGCACACTGGTGCTCTACCAAACCGATACGCTGCCGTGTGATGTCGATGGTGATGGCCGAATTGATGATTCGTTTGCCGTTGCCGAGAAGGAGGTTGGGATGGAGACGCTGCGGCCCGAATGGCTGTTGCGGACGCCTTGTCGCATCGAGGGAGTGCTGCGGAACGATCAAGGCCAATCGATTCGGTCCATGGCCGTCACAAACATCCGCGAGGCATACGGTTTGGATTTGGAGTTCTTGAAGGATTCGGATGAAGACGGCTGGCCCAATGTCCTCGATCCAAGTCCACACAAAGTTGGCATTCGGTAAGAGTCGGATCACGTTTGAAGATGATTGTTGAGGCAGTTGCATGGCGATCCCGGTAGCTTGTCAGTGCGGTCAGCAGTTTGCGGCAGATGATTCTCTAGCTGGCACGTCACAGGCGTGCCCAGCTTGCGGCTTCGCCATTTCGATCCCGGTCGCTCAACAACCTGCCACAACTTCGCTTCAGCCAGATCCGCCGGCAAAGCCATCTCCCGCCGCGCGATCTGAAAGCGGCAAGAGTCGAGTGCTGATCAGAGCGATCGTTGGCGGAGTAGCCGTTGCGATTGCCGTCGTGGTTGTTTTCCTATTCTTGCGACCTGCGCCGGATAAATTGGAACCTCGGCACACGCAGTCCGGCGACTCCCAAAGCAATATCAAGATGGGAACGACGGATGATGGCGAATCAGAATCAGGTCGAGGCGGTCTTCGCCCGAACGCCGAGATCGTTGAGACCTACGACGAACAACTTCTGGCGGATGCGATCGCTGATTTCAAGCCAGCGGCAAATGGAGGCAGCGACCATTCTGGACAAGGCAAGTGGAATTATCTGACATCACATACACTGAATCCAACGGATCCGAACAGCCAACTCGCCGACATGGCGTGGGATGAAAAAGCAAATGCGTTTGAAGCGGGAACGAGCAGCAATGACGGCAAAGTCAGTTGGCCCAACGTCTCCCAACAGGAATATTACTTGCTGGCATCGCCAAGCCCAAACAGCGCCCAGTATTGTGTTGTGAGATGGACCAGCGGATACGAAGGCGAGATTGCAGTGCGGGGCTCGTTTGCGAAACAGCAAGAGCGAGGAGGTGACGGCGTCGAGTTGGCGGTGTTCGTGGATGGCAATGAAAGCTTTCACCAGCAGATGGAAGGTGGCGATTTTGTGGGCCTGGGATTCGAGGCGATTGCCCGTGTGCAGCAGGGTTCGAGTGTCGATGTTGTCGTTGGTCGAAAGGGGCCGCAGGGGGGCGACACTCACACGCAGGATGCGACGGAAGTGATCGCCGCCATCTTTCGCCGCGAAAAAACTGAGCCGAACGTGCCGCCTTACGATCCGTCAAATCGCACTGAGTTCGAGCAGCTTGAAGAGGTCACCACGCTCGCGATTTCAAGAGATAAGACCAAATTGATCACGTACCAGCATCCGTTGATCGCGAAGGGCGAAGGTCCGGATCGCCGACACGTGATCACTGTCTGGGATCTTGCGACGGGGCGCAAACTTCGAGAGTTGGACGATCCCATCCGGCTTGGTCGCATGGCGGTTTCACCCGACGGCCGATACCTGGCCGGGCTCTTCGACCGCGACCTTGAGCAGCGGCTTTGGGATCTCGACACAGGCAAAGTCGCGGGGCAATTCAAACGCGGTCGCGGATTCATTTCCAGATCGTTGGATTTTTCATACGACAGCAGCGCGGTCATTTTGCCGGGGAACAACAGTTACATCCTCGTCGAGACCGATACGGGCGAGACGCACCCCGTGAATCCACCGCCAGGTCAGGTCATGATGCGGGGCGCGGCGTTCTCTCCACGGTACTACATTCTTGCGGTCAGCATGGTCTTTCGTGATGCCAGAAACGATGAAATTCGGATGCACGATTTGGGAACGGGCAGTCATATCGAAACCATCAAAGCACCGTATGGTTCGGGGAGTCATTTTGCTTTCACGGACGATGAATCCAAACTTGTGACCGTCCATGGGCATGGCAAAATCACGGTGATCGATTTTGATGAACGGAAGACGATCCTCGAAATGATGCGACCCAAGGACGACAAGAAACTAGCCGGTATCGAGCGGGTCAAGATATCGCCAGACGGGAATTGGATTCTTACACTACCGATGTATACAGGACGGCCGTTCGCGGAACTGTGGCACGTTCCAACTCGTTCGATGCGGAAAATCGGAACGGAATGGTGCCACGATTTTGCGTTTTACGACAACAACACCGCGCTGTTGACATGTTACCAGGACACGCCTGCATTTTACGATCTGAAGACGGGCCACCGGGTTTCACGCCCAGAACTCACATTGCTTGCCACAAAAAAGGTCGACGACGGTTCTGATGATGCGGCCGATCATTCGCCGCTCGAGACTGCGCAATCGTTGCGAGTGAACGGTCAATATAAGGAAGCGGCGGAAGCCTACGCGAACCTGGTCATCGAAGCTAGAAAAAAACTGGGCAAGACGCACCAAGATACGATCGAACTAACTCGGACGCTTGCTCAAATGCAACGCTCGGAAGGAAATCTTGCAATCGCCGAATTGTCATTCGAACGTTGCTTTCAAGCCAGCGAAGCGGCGCTGAACGAGAGATCGAGTACCACGACCGCCGATCTTCGTGACCTGGCGGAAACGATCGTTTTTCGCGGCGAGTTTTCGCGGGCAATCGAGACGGTCGAGGGCGTCATCAAGATGCGGATCGAGCGTCTGGGAGGGAACCATCCAGCCGTTTGCGACGGGCATGCTCAATTGGGTGACCTTTTTGTTTTGCTCGGAGACGTCAGCACGGCGAATCACCGCTATCAAATGGCTGTCGACATTGGCCGCAAGGCGTTCCAGGTTCGTAATCCGACGCTGCCGGCCTACTTGATGAAAGCAGGGCACACCTACGGTTTTTTGCAAGAGTTCGACCGAGCACTGCCGCTATCTGAAGAGGCGGTTGCGGGTTTCAAAAAGTTTCATGGCGTCAAGCCGCACGGAGACTTGGCCGAAGCGTACATGCGGCTTTCGCAAGTCTATCGCATGATGCTGCGAAACAACGAGTCGAGTCAGGCGTTTCAATCCGCCCTGACGGTGATGAGTCAAATCGATCGTCAAGAGAGTCGGCAATCGATCTACCTATCCGTCCAAGTTGCGAGAGGCCTGGCATCAAACGGCCGGGCCAACGAAGCAGAAATTCGCTTCCGCAAATTGCTGGAACCGGCCAACCGTGTTTATGGTCCGAATCATGTGCGAATCGCCAACATCTATAGCGAGATGGCGCAAAACTACTTGCGCGCCGATTTAAGAGAAAGTCCGAAGAAGTATCAAACGATCGCGATGGATATGCTGAAGGAGTTGTACGGCGACGACTATCCGAACCGAGCGCACCATCTGAATCTTTATGCCAAGGCATGTGCCGCGAATCGGAAATGGGAGGAAGCGGAATGGAACTTTCGGCGAAGTCGTGAAGTTGCCGACATGGGGACGACGGGCGGACGATACACGGCAGTGGATGCGTCGATGAGTGTGGCGAACATGATGGCGAACCGCAGGATTTTTGACCGGGCTCGCGATGAATTCGATCAAGCCATGCGGCAAGTGCATTCGTCGATCACCGAAGTCCTGCCGATCATGCCCGACCGGTATAAGGTGCGTTACGCCAACGGTCTCGCCGCTAACATCAGCAAGCCGCTATCCATGGCGTTTGCCTTCAAGCAAGAGCAGGCCTGGGTCGATGCCTCGGCCGAATGGGCATTGAACATGAAAGGGCTCGTGAACGATGTGCTGGCCAAGCAAGCGCTCCTCGTTCGGAATTCGGCAACCCCTGAAGAGAAGAAGACGGCTCTTGAATTGATCGAAGTGCGAAACAAAATCGCTTCGCAGGCGGTCTCCGGTTTCAGCATGTACATGTCCACGGAATCGAACGAGCAGTTGGCCGGCCTCAAGAAACGCGAAAGTGAATTGACCGTGGAATTGGGCCGGCAATTAAAAGGGCGTGCGGCGGTCGACTCGTGGGTGGGGCTGGAAGAAATCCGTAAAAGCATCGATCCCAAATCCGTGCTGATTGAGATCTCGCGGCTGCGATACTACGACTATGCACAGGATCGGTTTCGCGGCGCGTACTATCGGTGGAAGGAAAGGCGATACGTCGCCTGGGTCATTCCGCCGACGGGAGACGGTCAGGTTCAGTTGTTCGACCTTGGTAGCGCGCGGCAGATCGACGCCCATGTTCAGCAGTACTTGTTCACCCTGGACAATACAACGACGGTTGCCAATTTTGGCACGCCTGAGGCAATCAAACGGATGGCGGACGTCACAAGGCAATTGTCGACACCGCTGATCGGCAAGCTGGAGCCGGCGATTAACAAATACGACCGCTGGCTGATTTCGCCGGACCACTCCCTGTGGCTGGTCGCGTGGCACGCAATGAAATCGTCACAGGGAAAATATCTCGTCGATTCCAAAGAGATCGGCTGCCTCACAACCTCCCGGTTGCTAGTCACACAACGACACGATGTTGATCCGCTCACATCGACGATCGTGGCGAATCCTGACTATAACCTTGGCGTCAGCGCAGAGGACGGCGCTTTCGAACGATTCATCCCGTTGCCGGGAACGGCGCGAGAAGCCGAGACCGTCGCGCCGAAATTGGAGCAATACGTCGGTCAAAAACCGAACGTCCTCATGGAACAGGAAGCACTTGAAGACCGCGTCAAGGAGTTGCGAAGTCCCCGTGTCCTTTTGCTGAGCACGCATGGCTATTTTGAAGCGTATCCGCGCCATCAACACGCATTGTTGCGATGCGGGCTTGCTTTTGCCGGTGCCAATCGACTTGGTTTGGGACGCAGCGATGTTTCCCAATCCGCGGGTCTGAGCACGGGCAATGATGGGATTTTGACCGGCTTGGAAGTCACCAACATCGATTTGCGTGGCACGGATCTGGTTGTTCTTAGTGCGTGCGAATCTGGATTGGGCGAAGTCAGCGCGGGAGAGGGTGTCGCGGGGCTTCGGCAGTCCTTTCAGCTTTCGGGTGCCAAATCCGTTGCCGCAACGCTTTGGTCCGTCACCGATGACACAACCGCGGACATCATGTCGGCATTTTTCGGCTACCTTGCCGAAGGCCGCCGCGCGACGGAAGCGATGCGTCTCGCACAACGCGCGGTCAAGGACGAACTCGCTGACCTGCGAGGAGAGGACTACGCACATCCCATGTTTTGGGCACCGTTTGTGATTTCGGGATTGCCCGACTAATCGGAGAACGCGATGCGACGGTTGATTTTGATCATCGGCTGGTTTGCCGCGTATTTGTACGCAGATAACTCGGCCGCGCAAACTACGTCGCGCGGTGAGTTCACGGAGATCCATCAGGCCACGCCGCACAAGTTGCCGGTACGATCGATCGCCGTTTCGGCCGATGGACAGTACCTCGCCACGGTCGGCGACGACAAAATGTGCCACATCCTTGATGCAACAACGCTCAGCCTGGTCCGCAGCTATGGTCCCCACCAGGCAAAGCTGAACGACGTTGTGTTTCTGAGAAACAAAACCGTCATCGTTTCCGGCATGCGGGATGAAAATCGAAAAGCAAGTGTCTTCTTTTGGGGATGGCAAGAGCAGAAGATTATTCGACAACTCGAAGACTCGGACCACGATTCGTACTCTTTGGAAATCTCCGAGGACGAAAGCCAACTCTGCGTCACATTGGGAAACGAATCGTTACGCCTCTATCGTCTTGATCCGTTTGAACGAGTGGGGATCACGCCGCCACCGACAACGAGTAACGCGCTGTGTCATTGCGCGGTGTTTCTTCCAAGTAGCCGATTCTTATACTTCGGAAGGGGCGGTGGCTTTTGTGCATTTCGTACGGATGCAGGGAACCCTGGTCTGCTCGCGACGGTCAAAGGCGATCGCCGAATTGTGATGAACGAAATTGCATGTTCGCCGAGTGGCAAACATTGTCTCACCGCTCACGCGGATCGGGGCGTTCGATTGTGGGACGCGAACACGGTCGGGCAAATCGCGTTCCTGCGAGGGCACTTGAGTCCGATCAATTGTGTCCAGTTCTCGCCGAATGGCAAATTCGCCGCCAGCGGAAGCACGGACGGCGTCATCATGATCTGGGATCTGCCCAATCTCAAGAAGATGCGAAAAGTCGTTGGGCACACGGATCCTGTCACAAGAGTTGCGTTCTCGCCAAATGGCCAGCATCTCATTTCCAGCAGCGCCGATGGCACGGTGCGATTGTGGTCGCTCCCGATGGAATTTGCCGAAGGCGTCCCGGCGCCTGGCCGGGAGTGGTCCAATGCAACCGGACAATTCCGTGTCTTCGCAAACCTGGCTGGCTTGAAAAATGGAATCGCGCGTTTGAGAAAACCGAATGGTTCGATGTTGGGTGTGCCGCTGGATCGATTGAGTGCGGACGATCAAGAACAAGCAAAAGTCCTCGCATCGAACAACCCCGACGAGCCGGCCCTCACTATTCGAGTGTCGCGCCGAATCGACTGCAAACAGGGCCCGGTACTTTCCCTGGCGTTCACACCGGATGGCAGCCAATTGCTTACCGGCGGAAATGAACCGGTCGTCAGGCTCTGGAATGCCAAAACGGGCGAGTTGGTCCGGGAGTTTCGAGGGCACGAACAAGCCATTGGCTGCGTTGCGATCTCGTCAGACGGACGTCGATTTGTGACCGGTAGTTGGGATGTAACGGCACGCCTGTGGGACACCGAAACCGGTGAGCACTTGGCCGTACTGCGAGACCACGAGTATCCCGTTCTAGGTGTCGCGATCTCGGCAGACGGTCGCAGAGCACTGTCCGTCAGCGACGGCATTCGGCATTGGGATCTCGATCGAAAGGAAGTGATTGGCCGCCTTGACGGGCACACCAAGACCGTATGGACAGTCGCCTATTCGCCCGACGGCCGACGTGCGTTGTCTGGCAGTTGGGACGAAACGGTACGGCTCTGGGATTTGGAGACCGGCAAACAACTGCAACAGTTCGCGGGGCATCAAGGCCGCGTCAAGTGTGTCCGGTTTTCGAGCGACGGCCAAATGGCTGTTTCCGCGGCAACAGGTGGAAACGAAGTGCGCTGTTGGAATCTTCAAGACGGGAAACAACTGCACAAAGTGGTTGGGCATCGCTACGGCGTTGCGTGTGTTGCATACTCGCCGGACGATCGATTGATCGTTTCCGGCGGCGGAGAAATGACCTCCAAAGGCAGCTACAATCCAGATACGATTGATACGTCCATTTGTATTTGGGGTGCCAAAACAGGACGACTGCTCACGGAACTCAAAGCCCACAAGAACTACGTAGCGGGGCTCGCGTTTTCGCAAGACGGCCGATACTTCGCATCGTGCAGCGGAGATGGCTCGGCTATTATTTGGGCTGTTTCCTATTGACCGAGATCGTGCAGGGTTGATTCAGCGAATCGTATTCTCCCACGCGGCGAACTCGGCCATTAGTTCATCGACCTTCGCAGAATGGCGATCCGCCAGGTTGTTCGATTCGCGTAGATCCTCTTTCAGGTTGAAGAGTTGCCAGGGAAGATTGGGGCGTTCTCGAACGATCTTCCAATCACCTTTGCGCAGCGCGGCGTGGCTTCGGTAGACAAAGTAAAACGACTCGTGTGGAGATGGGCTCCGCTGGGTCAACACGGGCAATGGGTCCCTGCCATCGAAAGTAGTGTCATCGGGCAACGACGTCCCCGCCAATTTGGCACAAGCGATCAGGAGGTCGGGCGACCAGAACGGCTGATCGATCACGCAACCGGCTTTGATCTTGCCAGGCCAACGCGCCATCGCCGCCACGCGCAGGCCGCCTTCCCAGCAAGTGACGCCGCCGCTTCGTAACGGATCGTTGATGCCCACGTCCAGCCCTTTGCGGTTCAGGCGAAACGCTCCGTTGTCCGACATGAAGAACACAAACGTATTGTCGCTTTGCCCGGTCGCGTCCAGCGCATCCAGAACTCGGCCGATCGCCTTGTCTAGCGCGAAGACGACCGCCTCGTATCGCTTCCTCGGAATCTGTTCGTCAGGCGACAGGCCAATCGCTTTGAACGCCCAGTCGGGAGCCTGCCAGATGTTGGGTTGTCCCGGTCGCTTGTTGCCAGCGGTCGGAAAGTGCGGGGCGTTGAACGGAAGATAGCAGAACCACGCCTTGCCGCTGCGACCGTGACGCCGCATGAATTCGATCGCCGTGTCGGCGAAGATGTCGCTGGCGTACTCTCCCTCGCGATGCAGTTCCTCGACGCCATGATAGAGATCGTGCCGCTCGCGGTAATTGTGATGATAGTAGTCCATGTTGCCCGACGCATGGCCGATGAACTCGTCGAAGCCGCGCTCGGTCGGTCGCGAGCCTTTGGCAAAGCCGATGTTCCATTTGCCGAAACACCCCGTTGCGTAAGGCGTTGGCGCCTGCTTGAGGAATTGGGGGATCAGCCGTTCGCGGTGATCTAGCCCGACGCCATAGTTCCCCTTCACGCCCGGAAGTTGGAAATCCAGTCCATGGCGTTGTGCGATGCGTCCTGTCAACAGGCATGCTCGCGAAACCGTGCAGGTGGGTGAAGCAGTATAGAAACTCGTGAGCCTCGCTCCTTGCGACGCGAGCCGGTCGAGATTCGGCGACTTGACGGTCGTTTTGGGATTGAAGCACGGCAGATCGCCGTAACCAAGATTGTCGCAGGTGATGAGCAGGATGTTCGGACGCTTTTGTCGGCTCGATTTCGTGGCGTCGGTCTGTTTCGGTTGGTCGGTTTGCTCCACTTTCGGTGATGGCTGGATCGCAGCCGTTGCCCCCGTTCTGTTAATCGCATCGGCGCGATCGGTATCAACTCTCCATGGAAAAGTGTTCTCGGCGTGGACGACGATCGCCGTCGCGACGATACATACTCCGAAAAACAAACGGTGGATGAGGTTCAACGGCTGATGCGTCGATAGCGCCTGCATGGTTTTCTCCCGCATTGTCTGGGAAATCACGATCATAGTTCGATGAGTCGTGCTTGGTTGTCCACGGACGGATCTTGTGCTTTGTTAACTTTCAATTTTGAGATCGTGTGCCACTGGCTCTGCCAGTGCAAATCCTGATGGTGTTAGTACTTGCGAAGCACTGGCAGAGCCAGTGGCACCCCAAATTTCTACTTTGACAAAGCACTAGGTCACAATCTCTTTGATGAGGCGACCGTGGACATCGGTCAGGCTTTGGTCACGGCCGCCGTGGCGGAAGGTGAGACGTTCGTGATCCACACCAAGCTGGTGCAAGATGGTGGCATGAATGTCGTGGATATCGACCTGGTCTTCGACAATCGAGTTTCCATACTCGTCGGTTTGGCCATAAGCGATGCCGCCCTTAAACCCACCGCCGGCCATGAAGATCGAGTAGCCATTGACATGATGATCGCGACCACACGTGGGAGTGACTTTCGGTGTGTGCGGGGTGCGTCCCATTTCTCCGGCCCAGACAACAATCGTTTCGTCAAGCAACCCGCGCTGCTTGAGGTCGATGATCAAGGCGGCGACGGATTGCTCCGTGACACGCGCGTTTTTCTCATGATTCGTTTTGATCCGAGAATGTTGATCCCAGGGCGAATTGTTTCCATCGAAACTGGGGCAAGTGATCTCGACAAACCGCACGCCGGATTCCACCAGGCGTCGCGCTCGAAGCGCTTGCGTCGCGTACAGTTGCTGATGTTTGTCCTTGGAATCGACGCCGTAGAGTTTCTGGATATGTTCGGGTTCCCGCCCGATGTCAGCGATTTGCGGGATCGTGGCCTGCATGCGAAACGCGGTCTCGTAATTCGCGATCGCGGCCTCAATGGCGTTGGAGGCGGCGCACCGACGCGCGAATTCGCGATCTTGTTCGGCGAGCAGGGCCAGCTTGAGTTTTTGTACGTCGCGCGGATCGGATGGGACGATGTTGTCGACCGGGATACCCGTTGGACGCAACATCGTCGCTTGATGCGATGCCGGCAGGAACGAACTGCCAAAATTCTCCAGGCCGCCGTTCGGCACCCAGTCATTATTCAGCAGCATGTAGCCGGGCAAGTTCTGGTTTTCGCTGCCAAGTCCGTACGAGATCCACGCACCAAGACTGGGAGCCTGGCCGATGATTCGGCCGGTGTGCATCAGCAACGCCTGTTGACCGTGCAACGGCAATTCGCCCAGCATCGAACGGACGACGCAAATGTCATCGGCGACTTGGGCGATGTTTGGAAACAGGTCGCTCATCCACAGGCCACTTTCGCCGTGCTGCCGGAAATTCCACGGAGTTCCCAACCAGACGCGACCGGCCGTCGACTGCGACCGCTTGGAAACGGCGCCGGCACCGATGGCTCGGCCCTGGTGCTTCCTGAGCATTGGTTTGGGATCCAGCGTATCGACGTGGCTTGGACCACCGTCCATGAAGCAGAAGACGACATTCTTGGCGCGGGCCGGAAAGTGGGTTCGCGATTCACCCGAAAAAGCGCGATCGGACAGCAATCCGCCGAATGCCAGCCAGCCAAATCCAGCAGACGAGTTCTTGAGAAAACCGCGACGCGAAAAGTCAACGGAGATTCGCCCAAGACATCCACAGCGAGTTTTTGACGTATTCATCAGTCGGCCTTCACCGGATGTAGATAAACTCTTTGGTGTTGAAAAAGGCGTGGGCCATCTCCGACCATGCCATTTTGTCCGTCATTATATCATCTGTTTGCGAGAAACTGATAACCGCTCTTGTCCAACGCCGCACCTCGCGGTCGTTCGGTGTTCGGCTGTACGCCTGCACGAACATGGCACGAATGCGGGCTTCTACGCTTGTACAGCCGTCTTGGACCAGACGTTCTGCCCAATGCTCGGCCAACTTCACGACCAGCGGGTGGTTCAGCATGGCGAGCGCCTGTGCCGGATCATTCGTGACGTCGCGACGGCCGGTCGGGAGTTTGAGGGCGGGCAGGTTAAATGTAACAAGGAACTTGGGCGGTTCCATGATCGACATTTTCATATAGATCGAGCGCCGGCCGTTGCTGTCGAGCGGTCCGGAAAAAAGACGCTTGGCAGAATCTTCGGCCGGACGTGGCGGATTAATCGGCCGACCGTAAAGGCGATCGTCGACTCTTCCGGAAACGGCGAGCAGATTGTCGCGAATCGCTTCCGCGTTCAACCGTCGCATCGGATAGTGATGGAGCAGTTGGTTGTCGGGATCTCGATCCGCGGCTGCCGGCGTGACCGCTGACGACTGGCGAAACGTCTGGCTCAAAACAAGACGACGGACCAACTTCTTGGTCGACCAGCCTTCGGTCATGAATTCGGTAGCAAGCCAATCGAGCAATTCGGGATGCGATGGTCGTTCGCCGAGTTTACCAAAGTCGCTCGGCGTGGCCACGATGCCGCGTCCAAAAATCCAATACCACACACGATTCACATAGACGCGTGCCGTCTGCGGATTGTCTTGACTGCTGAGGTAGTCGGCGAGTTCCCATCGACCGCTACGTTGACTCTCCGCTACTTGGTGTTTGCCGGCAAAGACGGTCAGGAAATTGCGTGGGATCGCCGACCCCTCTTCGTCGACGTTTCCGCGCACGTTGAGACGATAATCAAGCGGTGCCACGCCACGCTCGTCCATGCTGTTGGCCGTGCGAGGAAACGCGATCCGTGCTTCGACTTTGCGATATTCTTTCACAAGCGCCGCCGCGTCAGGGGCATCCGCTGACCGATTCGGCAGCAACCTGTGTTTGATCAGCCAGTTGAGCAATTCGACATCGCCGGCGGTCGTGTTCTTCGAAGCCCAGCGATGAACTGATGCTCTGTACCACGATGAGATCCGCTGCCAAGCTTCATCGACGGTGGTCGGCGTTTCACCTTCGAAAAGCGGGGCGAATGCATCGAGCGTGTTCGCCGGAGTGCCAGCCGCCTCGTGCGAGACAACGCCCGTCAAGCTGAATGAACTTCTTTTATCAAAACCATCGTCTTCGGCTGGCAGCGGGTCGTTGCCCGCTCTCGCCAGACCCGTGCGCGGCGGGAAATTGGGATTGAGCGACGACGTTGCAACCTCGGTGAAAATGCGCGTGACACCGTTCTTCAGATTGTTATCGGCGATCGATACCCATTGTGGCGCTGTCCAACTTGGGTCGAAGAATTTGACAGACTCCGCCTGAAACGCATTCTGCGGCGCGACAAGGTAGCCTGACCACTCGCGGCCCCGCAAATTCAAACTCACATACCGGCCCTTCATCGCGCTTTGCGGCGGAAGTCGCACCGCTCCAGGAAGCTTCGACGAAATCGCGTTCGTGTGAAAACCGCGGGGCAGCAACTCGTCGATCAAACGATCGCCATCGAGGCTCACCAGCGGCGCTCCGTGCTCGACATAGCCATGCGTGATTCCGTCGCCTTCCGTGATCCAGCCTGTGGGCAGTGTCGGCTTTGCGAAGTCGGCCAGGACAGTGAATTTTTCCAAGTTGGATTTCAGCCGAGCTTCTCGCGCGGTCGTCCATTGATGGGCGAGCGCGTTCCAGAGTTGCTCGACGCTGTCATCCGTTGCGTCCAGCAAACGAACCAGCGGGTAGTGCAGGTCGTCAAGCTTTGAATTCTTCCACGTGTCGCGCTGTGATTCCGCCCACTTGCGAAGAACATCGAACGACAGGACTGCATCGGGTGTTCGCGCGTTGGAACGGTGACTCACGGAAGACTGCCATCGCAACGCCAGCTTTTTTTGAATTTCGTCACGAAGTTTCCGGAGTTCGGCGATTTCAACGTCGTGTCTTCCCAGTGCATCGATCACGCGCGATGTCCATCTGGGCGACATGAAGACTCCGGCCAGGGCATAGTAATCCGCTTGCGAAACCGCATCGAATTTGTGATCGTGACAACGCGCACAAGCAACCGTCATTGCCAGAAATGCTTTTGAAAAGGCATCGATCTTGTTGTTGATCATTTCCTGGTGGATGCCGTTAAAGTTGAGGCTGTTGCCGTGCCGGTGCTCACCCATGTGATAGAACATCGGACCGATCAGGCTTTCGTTCACGCCCGCATGTTCATTGATTCGAGGCTGAGGCAACAGGTCACCGGCAATTTGCTCGCGGATCAACTGGTCGAAACCAACGTCGCCATTGAACGCACGAATCAGATAATCGCGATACTCCCACGAACCTTTTGCCGGATTGTCCCACTCATAACCGTACGTGTCGGTGTATCGCACAACGTCCATCCAGTGCCGGGCAAATTGTTCGCCAAAATGACGTGACTCGAGAAGCTCGTCCACAAGTGTGGCGACCGCGACCTCCGAATCTTTTGCAAACGCCATGGGAAATGCCTTCGCTTGGTCGGGCGTTGGTGGTAGTCCGGTCAACACGAACGACAGTCGCCGCAACAACACCTCGGCCGTGGCTGGTTTTGCCGGAGACAACTCGGCCTGTCGCATGGCTGAAAAAACGAAACGATCCACCGGTTCGTGCGACCATGCGTCCTCTTGCACTTCCGGCGGCGAAACGCTTTTTGGCGGCTGAAGACTCCACCAGCGACTTCGTTCAGCGAGCCGTGTTTTCCATGCCAACGCGGCCGCTTCTGTCGGCGACGGTTGGTTATCTCGCGGATCGATTGCACCTCGGCGAATCCACGTCTCGAAGTCGGCAATCACGCGGTCGGGCAGTTTCCCACGCGGCGGCATCTCAAACGACTCGTGACGCAGTGCGTTCAGTAGCAAACTTTTCGTCGGCTTGCCTGGCACGACGGCGGGACCCGACTCGCCACCCTTCCGCAGACCGTCACGAAAGTCGACCAGCAGTTCCCCCTTGACCTCGGATGACGCTGACGAATGGCATTCGTAACAGTGCTTCACCAACACGGGGCGAATCCGAGTCTCGAAAAAACGGATGTCGTCGGACCCGTATGCGGACAGGCCACACCCATTGGCGAGCCAGATTACCAGCGATAAAGCGATTCGATTCATCACGATCGACTTCGGCGAATTGACGTTCGGTGTTTAAGCTAGAAGTATTCTTATCATGCAAATAGATCCACAATCGGTTGTCCCTGGTCCGTGATTGGGACTGGCCGGTCGCCGTCGTAGAGGTTTCTGCTGTAATCGACGCCAACGGCCGCACAAATTGTGGCAAAGAAATCTGGAACGCTGACTGGATGCGCGACAATCTTCTTGGCGATTTCGTCCGTTTCGCCAAATGCTCCGCGATGATTGAGGCCGCCGCCGGCCAGTACGCAACTGAACGCCGTACCCTGATGGCCGCGTCCGCCACCGCTGTCGAATTCCGGTGGGCGGCCGAATTCGGTGGTGATTACGATCAGCGTTTTGTCTAACAGTCGTTTCGCTTCGAGATCGGTGAGCAACGCGGTGACGGCCGTGTCCATTTCCTGAATCAACTTGTGCTGATTCAAAATACCCGCGTTGTGGACGTCCCAACCGATGCCGTTCAGGAAGTTGAGATTGTGGGATACTTCGATGAAGCGCACGCCGCGCTCGACAAGTCGGCGGCTGAGCAGGCACCGCTGTCCGAATTCGCCGCCGTATCGGTTTCGCAGGTCGGCCGGTTCGCGGTCGAGTTGAAAGACGCGCATAAATTCCGGGCCGCTCAGTTTCAAACTCTGTGCAATCGCCGCGTCGTAATCGAGCAGTCGTTGGTCGGTCGTAGGATCGGCGCTGCGTTTTAGAACGGAAAGTAATTCTTCTCGTCGCGATTGGCGCTTTGGTGTGATGCCATCAGGCCGCGTCAGTCCGGCCGGACCTTGGCTAGTGTCGGTCAGATAAAGGTAGCTGTCGCGCGTGCCGAGGAATCCTGGGCCACGGGTGATGTTTGGGTATCCGATCAGAACATAAGGCGGAGCGCCATCGTCGGCCGCGCCACGTTCATGCGCGATGATTGACCCCAACGATGGATACGTGATCGTTCCGCTGATCGGGCGACCGCTGTGCATGCGGTTCGTGGCCGCGGCGTGTTCGTCGATCACTTCGTGATGCACGCTGCGCACGGCAGTGACACGATCCATCAGCCGCGCGAGCTTCGGCAAGTGTTCACACACGCGCACGCCCGGGACAGTCGTCTCGATCGAATCGTAGTAGGAACCTGCCAGCTTCTTTTTCGGGTCACCTCTCCTTTTTGGATCGAATGTGTCGATCTGTCCCATGCCGCCGCCCAGCCAGATCGAGATCACATGTTCGGCTTTGCCACGCGGACTCTGAATTGGTTGTTCCGCGCGAATGCTCTTCGGCAGGACGAGTCCACCTGCCGTGACGGCTGCGGTCGCCAACAGATCGCGGCGGGTCACGGTTGAATATCTCATGTCAATGTTTCCTAGGTTGAGTGCAATGAGTGTTGGAGTCCAGCCTTTAGGCTGACAAGCGCAGGCTAAAGCCTGTACTCCAGCTTCATCAGGGCATCCACACAAATTCGCGGTGATTGACCAGGCTCCAGACAGCGTCTTCATAAGCAACGCGCCAACTCGGCAAAATACGTGGGTCCGGTGGCGGAGCTGCAAGGACGCGACGTTCGATTTCCAGTTGAATCTCATTAGCTTTTGCACGCCCGTGGTTGAACCACGTCACCTGTGGCAGGGGCGGAAGCTTTTCAATGCGGGTGATCTTGTCGGTGGGAACCAGGCGGGTGCTAAAACCCTCGGCCAGTACGTGGACAAACGCCTTTTGTTCGTCCGGTCTTGGCAATCGGCTGAGGATGCGCAAGAACACCGTGTTAACGAGCGACTCCGGCGACGTGGCGGCGATCGCGAGTTCCGCCAGTTGGCTTTGATGCGACGCTCGCGTCAGCGTGACCGACAGTGTGCCGTTGGCAAGTACGCCTGGCTGCAAAATGTTAGGATCGGTCTCGCGCTCAGTAATCGGCATCTGCCGTGCGCCTGTCCAACCGAATGCTTCGAGCACATCGGCAACCGCGCGGGCTTTCGGCAGCGACAAACTCGGCCTGTCACGCTCGTTCTTCAAATCGCCAAACATCCACGCACGCGTCGGACGACCGAGAGTCTGGCGACTGCCGAGCGGGCGTCGACCGTCATGCACGAACGTCAACTCTTCAACATCGATCGGTTGGCCCGTAGCGTGGTGCAGCGAATCGACAATCTGCTCGGCCGTTAGACGACGACGTTCGGGCGCGTTGAAGAATCGCATCTTTGCCGACGCGTCGAGATTCTTCCCGACAGCCGCGCGCTGGTAGGTACTCGACGAAACAATCCGACGTACAACGTGACGAAAATCGTAATCGTGAGTGATCAGTTCCTGAGCCAACCAGCCAAGCAGTTCCGGATGACTCGCGGTGTTGCCTTCCCAGTCATAAACCGGTTCGACAAGTCCCGCTCCGATCAACCTTTTCCAGATCCGGTTCACGATGACGCGCGAGAACCTTGTGTTCTGCGGAGCCGTGATCAGCGCCGCGAGTCGCTCGCGCGTATCGGTGGGTTTTTGCATGAGACGGTCGATGTCCGCGCCATCGGCGGCACCCGTGACCGACGCGAACGGCCACTGCGGACTCACCGGCTGGTCGGGCTTGAGCGTTGCCTGAATCAGCGACTCGCGAGCCTTCTGCTTTTTGAAGAACGCGGCCGGCACGCGGCTAGTGACCGGAACGGTGACCGGCTTGCGGCTGAACATGGCGGCCAGCGAATAGAGGTCGCTCTGCATGGTGCTGTGATAAGGTGAATCGTGACAGCGGGCGCATTGCAACTCGATGCCAAGAAACGCCGACGCGACGATGTGCCCTTTCGCGGCAAACGGTGCGTCGTTTTCACCCGCCAACGCGAATCCCGCGCTGCCGCCTTCCGCCGCACCACCACGCATCATCAGCAATTCGGTGACCATCCGATCCAGCGGTTTGTTGTCACGCAGCGAGTCGTACAGGAACCAGCGGAATGGTCCCGTGCTGTTGAGCGACGCGTTGAGCAGCGACGGATTCTCCGCCAGTAAATCAAGCCAGAAGCTCATCCATTGATCGGCGAAACGTTCATCTTTGAGCAGGTCATTGATGAGTGTTTGTCGCCTTTCGCTTCTCCGCGAAAGTAGCCTCTCGGCGTCGCGCATCTTTCGCGGAGCGAAAGGCGACTTTCCAAGAAACGCTTGCGCTTCAGCGGCCGTTGGTGGAATACCGACCGTGTCCAAGTAGATGCGACGCAGGAACGCTTCGTCGCTAATGACCGACGAAAACGCCACGTCGGATTTGGCCAACGGTGGCGCGGGCCACGCCGCACCCGACTTCACCCATTGCTCGAGCAGTTTGATTTGTTCCATACCGAGTCCCTCATCCGTCGGCGGCATGCGCACATCTTCGTCATCGCTGCGGATGCGTGCGATCAGTTCGCTGGCTTCGACGTTGCCTGGCACAACTGCGGGAATTTCTGCATCACCAGCCTTGAGTGCCGCTTCGCGCGAGTCGAGTTTCAAGCCGCCCTTGTCTTTTTCGCCGTGGCAACGGAAGCAATGCTCGCGCAGGATCGGCAGGACTTTGCCGTGGAAGTGTCCGGCCTGTCGCGCGTCGGCGCCTGATGAAGCGGCGATGGCGCGCTCGATCTTCGTGGCGATGAAGGCGTCGATTGGATGGGTGTTTGTAGGACGGGCACTCTTGCCCGTCTTTGTGTTCCTAACGGGCAGGAGTGCCCGTCCTACATTTGGAATCACCGGCGACGGATTCTCCTTCGCCCACGCGCGTGCAACGTCATGGCGTTTTTGCCAGAAGTCACTCTGTGACGTGGCAGCGCGGCGGCGTCTTTCGTCGTCGAATTGTGCAAGCGATTTTTCAATCCGCGACAACGCCGGTTCGATGGCCGCGTCGGTCAGCGGCAATCGCTTTGAACTTGCACCGAGCAGATCATACGACTTTCCGTCTGCTGTCAACATTGCGACACAGACTTCACCTGTTTCCGTACGGTGACCACTGCCGCCTACGACGAGTTCCAATACAACGTGCGACTTGCCGTTCGTGTTCGGTTCGATCGTTGCCTCGCCAAAAACTTCCTGTTGGTGGTATCCGTGAGGTCTCATGCCGGCGAGCGGTGGTTCGGCAACGGGTGTGACGGGTTCCTCGCCGTCCGGCGGGCGTTTCGTGATCGGTTTTGTTTGTGCAACGACCTTGCCGTCGATCCACAAGCGGCCCAGCGCGCGGGCACGCATCATGAAGCGATGCGTTCCGGCCGGAAGTTCCACATCGCCGGCCATTCTCAGCAGCACGGGAGCACTCCAGGCGGAACGAATGCCCCACGAGTCGTACTGCAACGGAACTCGCGGAAGCAGAAATGTGTCGCCGATCCATCGCGCGGACTCAGCGGGCCATTGTTCGCCTTCGTTCAGCCAGCGATCGTGCGTGGGCAGACCGGCGCACAACTGCACCAACACATGGCCGTCCGGAACGTCGGCCAGTGCGGGCATGACTTCCGGCTGAGGTTTTACGACGCGCGGTTTGCCGACTCGATGAAAACGTGCGGCCACGACCTTGTCGTCGAGCACGGTGCGGTGAATTGCGATCGCGTCGAGCAGCCCTTCAAAACTGTTGCCGATGCGAATCTCATCGTCATCGACGACCGGGGGCTCTTTCGTCTCGCCGCCATAACTCCATGTGCCGTCGGTTGGTTTGCCGTTGACCCATCCGTGAATCGATTTCGGATCGCCGAAGCGATACGACACGGCGATGTGATGCCAACCCGTGGCGACGGGAAGACCTTTGTTCGAATCCCAGCGATGCCAGTGTTTGTCGCTGCTCGACAGCCTTGTTGCAAAAAGAAAACTGAGTCGCGCTTCGCCCTTCACACCGACCACGCGCAGCGACCAGTTCTGGTTGTCGCGCGTAAACTGTGGCGAACCTGTTCGGCCCTTGCCAACGATGTACCTGATCTGTCCTTCGCGGATGCTGGACGGATTGACCCACGCTTCGATCGTGATCGCGTCGCCGTTGGTGAAGTCGAAGTCGCTGTCCGGCCCCGTATCGGGTACGGACAAGTAGGCGCTGGCGTCGACGCGCACGGCCGTGTTGTTGGCGGCCATATCGGGAAACTCCGGCGGTCGTGGTCCGGCCTGATCTCGCTGGACGTTGCCTTTGGCTGAGAGCGGTGTGGCTTCTTCCGTGCCAAAGTCCCATCGTGCGACCGGCCCAGAGTCGTCGGCCGACGTGAGTGCTAACAGAGAAGCAAGAATCGTTCGGTAAATCATGCGGTTTATTCCTACGTAGAGTCGCTACGTTGAAGCGAGGTATTTGTCTAGCTCGGCCATGGTTTCCTGCTGTCGTTTTTGAACAAGCGCACGCGATTGGTCGACTCTGGCCTTCGCAGCCTGCGGCTCCTTTGCCATCGAAAGGACGGCGGGCACAATACGTTCGTGATCTCTCGGTTTATCGAGGTCGAAAAGCCATTCACCGAGCCCGATGTCGCGCCACATGAATCCTTTGCTGGTCTGCTCCTTGAAGCGACATACGATCGCCGGAATGCCGTTGCCCAGCGCCATGATCGGTGAATGCATTTCGCTGCCGAACAGGCCCGCGCTGCGGACGTACGTGCTGAGTGCTTCGTCCGTCAACCAGAATTTCTCGCGCCAGACAACACGCTTCTTCACATCGGCCGGCAGTTTGTCGAGGAACATTTCTTTGCCGACTGCCATCTGCGTCATGTCTTCGGGGCAAAGCAACACCTTCAACGGCGTCTCGCGCACAACGGCGATGATCGCGTCGCGGAGTGCCCAATGGTCGTGTTCTTTCATCTTCTCGTTGTAGGCATGCCGCTTTGGATCGCTCGCTCGCTTCTTTTCGGGAATGGTCCAGTAAGGCGTGTAGCGGAGTCGCGACAGGCAGCAGAGAAATCTTCCTTCTTCAAGATCGTTCGCTTTAAGAAACGCGGCGGCTCGCTCGTCGTTTCGCAGATCACACGCGAATGCACCATCAGGCCCGAACTCCATCATGGGGCAGGTCACGCCCTGCTTCTTGGCGACTCCCAGCGAGACGGAATCGCGAAAGTAAACGAACTTTGCCTGACTAAGCAGAGCGGTCCGGTCGGCATCGAAGAACGAGCCGTACGTGATGCCGTACACGCCGAACGGCTTGCCAATGTGCTTGACCCACGCGGCCACGTCTTTGGCGGCGACCAGCGACGGCCCTGAACCGTGCAATAAGAAGTCGGTCCACTCAATAGCATCTGCGAGCCCCGCGTTCGATGCCTTGCCATCACTGTTGATCCGCCCTTTGACGACTTTCAGTTTCGGAAAACGACGCTTCTCCATCGTGGCGACTTCGTCTGAGAAATCATAGGATGCCCATAGAATGACCTCGGCATTCGGGATGTGCTTTTCAATCAGTGCCAGCACGCCAGGTGTATGAGCGATGTCGCCGATGTTAACGACCTGCCAAGACGACCGCAGCAAGATGCGCGGCGACCGACCATCTGCTGCACGTGCCGAAGCAGCGATCAGGCTCGCCAGGGACGCCTGCAGAAGTTGACGACGATTCATGTGTGTGCGGTTCATGTTGTAGGACGGATTGCTAATCCGTATGTCGTGGTTTGGACGGAATGGCATTCTGTCCTACGTAGACATGATCTCTCTGAAAAACTCTCCTTCATCCACGTCAACCCGTTCGGGGCGGCCTTTGTGCATGTAGATGACCTTGGTGTGATCGATGCCGAGCAGACCCATGATCGTGGCGTGGATGTCGTGGACGTGAAGTTTGTCTGCGACGGCGTACAGGCCGAGGTCATCCGTGGCGCCGATCGTTTGACCGGCTTTCACGCCGCCGCCGGCCATCCACATCGTAAAGCCGGTCGGGTTGTGGTCGCGGCCCGTACCTTTTTCGCTCATCGGCGTGCGGCCGAACTCTCCACCCCAAACGACGAGCGTGTCGTCGAGCAGTCCGCGCTGTTTCAGGTCGGCGATCAGACCCGCGATCGGCTTGTCCACACCTTTACATAGACGCGAGTGGTTCCCTTCGATGTTGCTGTGGCTGTCCCACTTGCTGCCAGCGCCGGAATAAAGCTGAACGAAACGAACGCCACGCTCGACCAGCCGCCGCGCCAACAAACACTGACGCCCATAAACCTCAGTCTCCTTTTGATCGATGCCGTACAGTTCCTTCACGTGTTCCGGTTCGTGGTCCAAGTCGATCGCGTCGGGCGCGTCGGCCTGCATGCGTGCAGCCAGTTCGTAACTGCCGATGCGCGCTTCCAGTTCGGAGTTGGATTCGCGACCGGCGTAGTGGCGCCGGTTGAGTCGGTTGATGAAATCGAGCTTGCGTTGTTGTTGCTGCGCCGAGACTCCGCTGGGGTTGTTCAGGTTGCGGAGCGGTTCGGCGCCGGTCTCGAACAACACACCTTGATGACTGGATGGCATGAAGCCTGAGCCCCAAGCGCGGGCCCCGTTGACGACCATCGAGTTGCTGTCCTTCATCACGACAAAGGTTGGAAGACTTTCGGTTGGCGTGCCGAGTCCATATGAAACCCATGCGCCGAGAGAGGGCCGACCGCCGAACACGGCGCCTGTGTTCATCTGGCAGACGCCGCCGGCGTGATTGATGCCGTCGGAAACGCAGGAGTGGATCACGCAGAGTTCGTCGGCGATGCCGTGGTGATGCGGTAGCCAGTCGGAAATCCAAATTCCGCTTTCCCCGCACTGGGCCCACTTGCGTTTGCATTCCAAGATCGGCGAATTGACCTCGCCCATCGCGGTGACCGGACGCGGGAAACTGTCCGGCAACGTTTGTCCGGCCAGCTTGTTGATCGCCGGCTTTCGGTCGAACAAGTCGAGGTGGCTGGGACCGCCTTCCATGAACAACCAGATGATATTTTTCGCCTTGCCGATTCGTTGCGGAATCTGCTTCGCCGCTGGGTTTTCGGGCCTGTCGGCGAACAGTGATTGTCCGCTGAGCGCGGCAAACGCCAACGCACCGAACCCGCCACCGGCGCTGCAGAGGAATTCACGTCGCGAATTGGGTTGATCAACTTGGTTGCACATGGTTTGTTCCGTGTTGGTTGGAGTACGCCTTTAGGCTGAAAAAGCAGGCTGAAGCCTGTACTCCAGCGCGATCTAATGTAAGTAAAGAAATTCGTTGGAATTAAACAGTGCGTGACAAAAGTCGGTGACAGCGCCGAGCATCTTACTGGAAACACCTGATGCGGAATCTGTCGGCACTTGCCGCAGCCATGCAGTGTCCGGCACGGGCTCTTCGCCGTTGTCGCCGTTGAACGTCCAGTCGAAAATGCGATTAGCTTTGGCAAAGTCGCTGCCGAGCAGTAGCTGCTCCCGCGGCAGTGCACCGCGACTGATCGTCAACCGCGCGAGTTGGCCATCCCAGAGATGCCCTCGCCCGTCGCGACCACCAGTGACGATCTTCAACGCAGGGTTTTGAATCCGGCTGACAACGGATGTTTCCACGGTCGCTGTTTCCAGTTTTGCGCTCGGGTCGGACAGGTCTTTCATGTAAAACGTCACCACGCCGCTTGTCGGATCGTTATCTGATGTAGTTGCCGATATTGCGGCGGCCAAATAGACAGGTTTGCCCAGCGGGAATCGCAGATCGGAAGCGACGACTTCATAGGCAGGCTCGTCCTGAAATGTCCGGCCGGTCAACTGCACGATGAAGTTGCGTGGCTGATAGGCCGACTTCGTGCTGGTGACACCGATGTTCCAGCCGTCTGTCTTCGTGCTGCCGTTCCAGCGAGAAATCAAAGTGTTGACGCTGGCGTCGGAATAGAGACGATCGAGATTCGCAATCGCCTCGACGGTGAATTGATCGTCCAACCCGTTGGCCTTCTGCGCGTGCAGTCGTTCGAAGCGGCTGCCAGGTTGAATCCAGAGCGTCTTGTCGCCAAGCTCAAAATCGTTCACGGAGCTAAAGTGTTGAGTGACGGGGCGCAATCCGGTCTCGTTGGGAAACTTGTCAACGACGGTCGGCGTGGCAATCACAGCCGACTGATCGTGAACGAATCCTAACGCCTCATTGATTTCGTCGTCCGTGGCTTCGCGGCCGAAGACGAGTTGATACGCCGTGCGGATGTCGTCTGATTCGAGCTGCTTTTTGCCAGCCAGCAATCGTCTGGCAAAGGCGCGGGAACGCTCAAGGCTCCAACTGCCGTTGACCAACAGCAAGGACTGGACGGGTGTGGTGGTGGCGATGCGATCGGGTGCCGATTCGAAACCCAACGGCGCATCGAAGCCGCCGAGCATCTCATCGGGTTTGTTTCGCTTCTTGATCACATAGACGCTGCGATATGGCGTCGTGCCGCTGACCGAAGCTCCGCCGTTGCGCTGCTTGAGTTCGCCCGATACCGCGAGCATGGCATCACGCACTTGTTCGGCATCCAATCGTTGCGGGGGGAAACGCCATAGTAAGCGGTTCGTCGGATCGACCATCGCGGGCGATTTGCCGTAGGATGGATCGCTGATCCGTCCCTCCGTGCGGGCGGACGGATTAGCAATCCGTCCTACAGATGGCTCGCGGCGCGCGGTCTGCCGGTACGCGGCGCTGTTCATGATCAGTTCGTGCAACGGTTTGATCTTCCAACCGTTTTCAAGAAACCGCCGCGTTAACCAGTCGAGCAACTCAGGATGACTCGGCGGTTCACCCAAGGTGCCAAAATCGTTGGGCGTCGGGACGATGCCCTTGCCAAAGTGCCGTTGCCAGACGCGATTGACGATGACGCGCGTCGAAAGCGGGTTGTCGTCGCGGGCGATCCAGTTTGCCAACGCGGTACGGCGTCCCGTTGTCATCTCGGTCGGTGTGATCTTCGGCGGCTCGGTACCGAGCAGTGCCAGAAACGACGGTTCAACCGCTTCCTTCGTGGTCCGCGTCAGCAGGTACGTTGGGGCTGGTTCCGCTCCGAAGTCCGTGGCGACGAACGCATTCGGCAGCGGTGCCGGCTTGAGCGAGTCGAACTTCTTCAGCTCCGCCTGCAGTTCGTGATACCGCCGGAGTTTCTCCGGCTTGCTCTTCAACGCCTTTTCATGATCATAACGTGTCGCCGCGCGATGAGCCTGACGGTACACGAGGTAGGACAACTGCTTTTCGTGCGTCGTCTTTTCGGATTCGGGTTTGTGATAGATCGCCTGAATGTCTTCGGGGAACTGTTTGATGATGTATTTCTGATTGCCGTCAACAGCGTCCTTGGTCAGCGCGTGCATTTCATCGCGGATCGCCTTTGTTGCGTCTTCCCACGCTTGCTGCTTCGTGCGATGAGCGGCGATCTCGTCCGGCGTGGCCAGTTCCCTCTTCAACGGCCACGCGACCGATGACAGGAATGCCTGCAAGCCGAAATAGTCCTTCTGCAAAATCGGATCGAACTTGTGATCGTGACATTCCGCGCAGCCGATGCCGATGCCCAGAAACGCTTCGCCAGTGACGCGGGTCATTTCGTTGATGATCAAACCCCAGTGCATCCGCGCATTGCGCTGGTTCCATTCATAAATGCCGTGACGCAGATACGCCGTGCCGATGAAGACATTGGGATCGTCGGGCGCGATCTCGTCGCCAGCCAGATGCTCGCGGACGAACTGGTCATACGGCTTGTCGCCGTTCAGCGAGCGGATGACGTAATCGCGAAAGGCGCTGGCGCTCGGTCGAAAAGCGTCCTCGTTGTAGCCGTCGCTCTCCGCATAGCGCACGACGTCCAGCCAATGCTGCGCCCATCGTTCGCCGTAACGAGGACTGTCCAACAATTCGCGAATCAATCGCTGCCACGCGTCCTTGCGTTTATCGTTAACAAACACGTCGATCTGTTCCGGCGTCGGTGGTAGTCCGTGCAAATCGAAGTATGCCCGCCGCACCAGTTCGTAGCGATCGGCTTCGAGGGCCGGTTTGAGTTCGGCTTCGTCCAGCTTTCGCGCGACGAACCGATCGATCTCGTTCCGCGCCCAGTCGGTTCCCGCGTCCGAAAGTTCCGGTTCGCGAACTGGCTGGATGGCCCACCAGTCGCGGTCCTCATCGGTGAAAGCCTTCTCTGATGCGCGAATGAGATTGGTCTTCGCATCCGGCCACGGCGCGCCCATCTTCACCCAACGCGTCAAGGCGGCGATCGACTCCGCGCTTAGTTGACTTTTCGGCGGCATCTCGAACGATTCATAGTTGATCGCGTCGATGAGCAGACTTTCTTCCAGCTTGGCGGGTACAACGGCTGGTCCGCTCTCGCCGCCTTTGAGCGTCGCGGCCAGCGAGTCGAGTCGCAATTCGCCTTTCTGCTTCTCTGAGCCATGACATTGCACACACTTCGAAGCCAGCAACGGTCGCACTTTCGACTCGAAGAATTTCAACTGCTCGACTTCGATTGATTCGTCTGCTATCGCGATCACGGGCAAAGTCAGCAGGCCGATCATCGCGAAGATTCTGGAGAACACTAAAGAGACGTAGGTTTTTTTCATCTTGTCAAAAACGGTTCGATATAGGTTCGAAATATGGGGACAAAAGTCCCATCTTACT
>CAYFJO010000059.1:0-36377 GCA_964343305.1 uncultured Pirellulaceae bacterium
AGCATGTAGCTGAATTCTGTGTAACTCATGCCGCTGTCAGTGCGTTCCAATCGGCCTTTTACAGAGTCCTTTGTTAGCATCACGTTCACCGGAAAATGTTTGCCGATGTCGCGCAAGAAATCGAGATAGCTGAACTTACGCATCCAGTCAAAATTGTTTACGAGCATCGCGGAGTTTTCACCGCCATCAAAATCGAGAAACGCGCGCATCTGTTTTTCCATTCCGACGACATTTGCCCGCAGATCGTCCACCGACATCAGATTGCGTTCTTCGTTTTTCCCGCTAGGGTCGCCGATCATCCCGGTTGCACCACCGACGAGTGCGATCGGCCGATGTCCTGCCTTTTGAAAACGCCGCAGCGTCATCAATTGCAGTTGGTGGCCGATGTGCAAGCTATCGGCTGTCGGATCGATACCAACGTAGACCGTGCGCGGCTTCGAATTGAGCCAATCAGCCAACTGCTCGTCGGCCGTCGTTTGATGGATGAGCCCTCGCCAAGTTAATTCGGAAAAAATGCCGGTCATATGATCGCCGAGAAATAGGGGATGCGCGGAGTGTAAGCGTCGATTAAACGGCTTGAGCCGAGTCTTGGCAAGGACACTGTGGCGTGGAAAAGGTTACCGCCAGTGATCGTCGTCGGCAAAGGGGTGGGCGTCTCCGAAGATCTTTGGCTTGGGCAAGGCCTTGAGCGCCTTTTCGGCCAGCCGCAGATCTTCTTTCGTGGTGATCTTCATGTTGATGGGCGAACCCTGGACGACGGCCACGTTCTTGCCGAATTGTTCGACCAACTGAGCTTCGTCGGTCGGCTGGCTGTTGCCCCGCGCGGCATAGGCATCGATCAGCAATTGTCGGCGAAAAACTTGAGGCGTTTGAGCTTCCCAGACATTGTCTCGTTCGACGGTTTGGTCAATGACGCCGTTTTTCACACGTTTCAAAGTGCCTGACACGGGAATCGCCAAGATCGCCGCGTCATTTTTTTCGGCGGCGGAAAACACTTTGTCGAGCCACTCGTTGGCGATGCAAGGACGTGCCGCGTCATGGATCGCAACAAAATCGATATCCAACTTTACTTTGTCGAGCGCGTTTCCGACCGAGTCCACCCGCTCTTCGCCACCATGAACAACTTGAATGCCAAGCAACGCCGCGTTGGCCGCGAATTTCGAATCGAAGTACTCGCGATCATCCGGCGAGATGACCAAGATGATCTGCTTCACATCGTCGCGATTGGAAAACTTCTCCGCCGAGTGCATCCAGAGCGGACGGTTGTCGAGCGAGACAAACGGTTTCTTCAGATGCGGATCTTTGAATCGACTACTCTTGCCCGCAGCGGGGAGAATGACAGCGAATGTTGACATGATGAAGTTCCGTTTGGTTGAAAACCTCATCATATTGGTTACAGTGGCGTGCGATCAAGACATGAGCGAACGCCTACGCACACACTCTAATCCTTGTCGTACGGTATCATGATTTCGTCGGGCTTGAGTCCGGCGATAGACTCAAAGCCGCCGTCGACGATCGATTCACCCAGTTTGGTGATCGAGCGGAAGTAGCGGTCGGTTGGTCGATTGCCGCTTAGCTCGCGCGTCAGGTCCTGACAAATGATGTCGCCGGCGTGTCGGACCACTTCGTTGTCTTGCGAAGCTGCGTAGAGACTGGTACACAGCATCACAACCAACTTCTGTGCGCGGGACGAAAGCTCCGACATTCGGCATTGGCGATCAGCTAGTTTCAACTGGTGCTTGCGCATCGCGCCGCTGATTTCGAGTGGCAGGCGTTGGAGTTCGTAGCAGGCGTGGTCGGCGTGCTTCTTCAATTCGTCTGGCATGTCTGACAACGTTGGACGCGGGATTGGAGTGACATATTTGCCGAGCAGCCATGTCGCGTACGACGCCATTGGGCCTTTGAGTGCCCACGCGTGCATCGGGTTCATCGGATTTGGTTTTTTGATGCCGGCGGCTTGCAACGCTTTGCCGATCGGTTCGAAAAAAGTCGTGCCATGTTGTTTGACGACGGATTTGAAAAACGCCATGCCGAGCATTTCACCTTCGCCTTCGTAGATGCACGGGGCGATGTATTCGTGGACGTTGTCGCCAAACATGTGGCCTGCCAGGAACGATCGGCCGCCGTGCGTCTTCATGAACAACTCGACGGCGGCTTCTTTTTGAGCTTCGCTGCCGAAGATTTTGGCGACGATACATTCCATTTCGCCGCGGTAGCCCTCGTCGATTAGTGTGGAACACCAGGCAACTTGTGCATCGGCGGCCACGATCATTCCGGCGAGTCTTCCCAGGCGTCGCAGCACTAACTCGCGTTTGGCGATCGGTTCGCCGTAAGTGACACGGAACTTGGTCCACGGCAACATGCTGGCCATCATCAGCCGCATGGTTCCGGCTGCGTTGGCGCACAGCGCCACGCGACCGAGATTCAAGCCGTGGTAGGCGATCGTCAGCCCGCTGCCGCGACCCGAATCGAGCAAGTTTTCTGCCGGCACCTCGAAGTCATTGAAAATGATGCCGCGATTGTACGTGTGCTTGAGCGCGTGCAGGCCGTATTCGCGAAGTTGAAATTGATCATTTTCTTCAGCCGGCAAATCGCAAATCAACACGGCGGACTTGTTGTCGATCAAGCAAACCAGGCCTAGCGTTCGACCGGGCACAACGTTGGTGATGAACAGTTTCTCGCCGTTGACGATGTACTTGTCGCCTTTAAGTTCGGCCCGCGTTGTCATCGCCGTGAGATCGGAACCTGCGCCGGGTTCCGTCAATGCAAACCCAGACAACTTTTTGCCGCTGGCGAGGTCGGGCAAATATCGTTGTTTCTGATTGTCGTTGCCAAATGTGCGGACAGGGTCGACAGCACCGATGCAGCCGTGGACAGATGCAAGACCAGCGACCGTTGGATCGACCATGGCCATCTGTGTCAGAAACGGCGCGAAGCTACGAAACGGTGCGCCACTGCCACCATATTCCTTGCTGACCAGCAACCCCCAGTACTTGGCGTCGGCGAGGTCTTCCAACACGACGTTGGCGATCTTGCGATCTTCGTTCATCAACGTGCCAGCATCGCGATGCCGAGCGACGACGGCCAGCGAATCGTCCATCACCTTGCGAATGTCGGCGGGTGTGTTCTCTTCCTTCGCCTCGAACAGTTCGACCGGCACGCCACGATCCCAAATCGCTCGATGCACCGGGCTGTTGACCGTTTGATATTGTGGCTTGAACAGGTCTTCGACTTGATCGTCCGCTTTGTCGATCGCGCCGGTTCGGCGTGCTTCCTCTTCGCTCTTGCCGCCCATCTTGAGCGCGGTCTCTGCGAAGGATGCTTCCGTCTTTTGATCGTCGCTGACTTCCGGTTTTGATTCCGTTTCGGTGGTCATGATTGGTTCCTCGCCGAGTGGGATTCCGAATATTTCGCGCACACAAACTACGTAAATCTTATCGGCGCAAATACAAAAGACCATCGAGGGAGATTCGTGTTATGGCGGCGAATGGGCAAATCCCAGATGCGGGCGGACTCAAATCCGTTGCCATGCGTCGCCCGCCGAGTAGGAAAATTGGGGCGAATCGAATAATTCGGGATGTATGAAATGTGCCAGGATTTCCAAACTGTCGAGGATTCGTGGATCGTATTTGTTGCGATTGGCGGCACTGGTGGACAAGCCACCAGTGCCACGCGACTAATCGACCGCCTTCACGATGATTGGCTTCGGCTTTCGCTTGCCCGGCATGAAGATGGCGAGAAAACCGACGACGATCAACGCCCAAGGCAGGACGTATCGCAACCCCGTAATGACCCAGTCTTGGAAACTGAACGGCGTAAATTCTGGCTCAGGAAACATCGAATCGACCGAGACGAAAAATGCAAAGGCAATGCCCAACCCGATCAAAAACAGCCGCCCAACACGTTGCCAGAACACAAACAAGACACCGCCCACCGTCGCCCAGAAACCCACTTGCATTGGAAAGTAGAGTCCCGATCGTACCCAGGGAACCGCAGCCAGGATCAGGACAACGGCGATGATAAATCGTATTAGCAGTCCAAACATGGAGGTTTGCAAGTCCTGGGCGAGTGTGCTTCAAACCCCGTATATTCGCCCAGCAATGCCTCACCTTGGCAATCGAATCCAGATTATCTTAAATTTATCACGTTTTGAGACTGTCGTTCATCTTGTTTCAAACGCAGAGGCGCAGAGATCACTGAGGTTGGATTGGACGAATCTCTCCGCGATCTCTGCGTCTCTGCGTCTCTGCGTCTCTGCGTTTTATCCAACCATTTGCGCGGCAGAATGCTTGCGAGCACCGAATTCGTCTGTTAGAAGGTACGTATCTTGTCCGCAATCGCAGGCAGGATCCCGGAAGAACCAGGTCTAGCTAGTGCTTCGGCACCGGGCGGCGTTGCGCCGTCCAAGCGTTTTGCCTGACATTCTTCACAAGGAAGACTATTTCAGAATCGCTGTCGGACAGTAGTGCCCCTGATCGACAGCGGTCTGGATCAACCTCGCCGACCGTGGTTCCGCTATCGATCAGGGGCACTACTGTCCGGCGATTCAGTGAGCCTTCCAGTGTCCCAGGTCTTGTGGTAGACGAAGTCTTCCGGGAAACCAAGCGGGGCTGTCCTAACGGGCAGCTTCGTTTTTTGAGTGAAAATTGAATATCGAATGTAGAACGCCCAATTTCCAATGTCGAAGGACACACACTTCGATATTCTAAATTCAGAGTTGGACATTCGACATTCAAACGAAATGTGCCGAGACCCAAGGTACACATTCGGTGTCAATCAACGTCACAATCGATTCCATCCGCCGCGCTTGGGACGCACACGATCCCGAGTTAGTCGACTTGATCGTCGCGCTGGCACATCTGCCCGAATACGAATTGGACAAGTCCGAGCAAGAGGGCGCGGAAAAATTCCGCAGCTTCATCCGCGAAATCACTTCCAAGGATTTCCACCGCAAGCGGCGCGACGAACAACAGCATTTTCGCACCGAAACGCTCAAGGCACTCGAAGCCCCTGATGCCGATCCGCCGTTGCCCGAACGATATCGGTTGCATGAGATCATCCTCGCTTTGTGGAACGACCCCAGTCCGTTCGCTCGCACCTCCCTAGTGAACGTGATCCGCGAAATCCCAATCGTCTACGGCCCATGGCGAGCACTCAAACGCATCTTCAAAGAGGCCGAGGCCAAGCACGACACGGAGATCTACGGAGCCCTGGCCGCCAGATTCGACATGGCTTTCTCCAGCGGCATTGGCACGGTGAGCAAGTATACGCTTGGTTATTTGGTTCGTCGTGCGTGGCGATATCTCCGTCGCACGGCCCAGACGTTGCCCGCCTGTTATGCCGACATCGCGACGGATTTCCTGGCCAACTATGACGACGACGTCTATTTGCGAGACACCTGGATCTTGAATCACGTTTTCTATCACGGCAGTGGCCGATACGGAGCCAAAGGTTTTCATCTGGGATGGGGGGAAATGCCCAACATGATGAAAAACCGGGCGTTTCCCGACCTGTGGCAACGCAGCCCGCGCCCGTTGTTTTCGTTAATCGAACGAGCCAAAGCGGACGCGGTTTGGGAATTTGCCACCGAGGCACTCAAGTCCGATTTCCGCGCGACGCTTCGCGAAGTCGAACCGTCTTGGGTCTCACGGCTGGTCACGGTGGGCAGCGCGATCATCGACGAGTTCGTCGTCTGGATTTTGAACAACGTGCCCCACTTCGAGCAAGCGTCGTTCCGCGAACTCGGCCTGCACGACGCGGTGCTAAAACTGTTCGACTCCGATTGCTACGACGCTCGCGACTACGCCGCCCAGTACGTTCGGACGCATGCGCGCGATGTGCCCGTGCCGTTTTTGATTCGCTTGATGACAAACGACCACGATCCCGTTCGCAAGCTCGCCGAAAACTTGCTCAAATCCCTCGACCCGCGCACCGAAGTCGGCCTGGAAGCATGGGGCCAGTTGCTCGAAACTGACGAAGGCAACGGCTTGGCCAGTTCGATGCTCACGAAACATTTCGGACCTCAGGAGTTAACACCCGACTGGTTCAAGATGCGCGTGCTGTCGCAAAGCGAATATGGGTTTGTCTTCGCGAAGGAAAACCTAACCAAGTTGCATCCAATCGATCAACTTGGCTCGTCGTTCTACTGCGATGTGATCGACCGCCTCGAAGACCAATACTGCGGCTCGCACGACGTGGTCGATTGGGCGATGGACGAGCTACAGAACTTCGATGCGAATGCATTGGACATCGAGTTCCTCAAACGCGGCCTGGTTTTCTACTCAACCAAATGGTCGGTAAACCAGTGGATCAGCTCAGGTCGTTTGAGCAGCGACACATTCCCGATCGTTTTTTTGAAAACGATCATCGATCATCGCCAGTGGGACACCGACCCTTGGATCGACGAACAGAAAAAGAGCAAACGAAACCAATGGGACACAGTTGGTTATGACGAGACGTTCACCGACTTCATCCTGGAGTGGCTCGCCGACTCGCGACAGTTCGCGCCGCAGGACTTGGGCCTCGAGTGGCTAATGGAAATGGTGTCCCGTGGCGAGGCACGTTATCAACAATTCGCCGCCAACATCATGATTCAGGGCCTCGCCCCGTCCGTCTTCGCGCCGCCTGTCGCTGCGGCGATGTCGCCCGAAGCCGAAGCGATCGCCGGCAGCGAGCGTCTGTGGCAACTGATCACCGACGCAAGAAAAGGCGATGAACCGATTGCCCGTTTCGCCATCAAGTACATTCGCCGTCATCATCGCCCCATCTACAAAGACGAAACGGGTCGCGACATAGACGCCGAGACTGCCGTCCCAGACGAGTTTCTTTCGTTCGATCGCGTCCAACCGCTTTGCTTCGACACACGCAGACCTTTGCGTGACTTCGCGTTGGAGCTGGCCAAATGGAACTTCGCCCGCTGGTCACCGTCGATCAACGAACTCGTCGATCTGTGCGAAGCCCCCGATGACCGCGTGCGAGAATTCGTCGCCGCGGCGCTGCTGGCCGACGACAAGCCCGAGCACAAACATTACAGGCTCGATCCCGACGTCCTGACCGCCGATGCCGTGTACAGTTTTTGCGAAGCGAAAGACGATGGCACGCGATTGCTGGGCATGCGATTGATTGAAAAGTACCCGCGACTTTGCGTGCCCGAAGAGTTGTTCCGGTTGACGGAAAGTCCCGATCGCAAAGTCCGCGCGTTTGTCATTCGCACGATTTGGTCGCTCTACCACGATCGCGGCACGACGGACGACTGGAAACCCAACATCACCCCACAGACCACTGTCGGTGCCGCCGCCAAAAGGAAGGCCGAAGAAAAAGAAGAAACTCGTGGCGCAGGCGCACCGCCGCGTCCAGAAGAGTATCCGTCGACACTGGAGAATCTAAGCCAGTTCATGCGACGGATCCTGTTCGAGATTCCACCCGCGAAGTTGGAAAAGACACGTTATACGGGCGAAGCGATCCAAATGCGATTGAAACCGTTGCCCGCGCGAAAGGCGAAGTTGGCATTGATCGAAGTCATGCGAGACCTGGCCGTCGAAGACAATCGTTTCGCCGCGATCGCATTGCCGTTGTTGGAAGAATTCATGGCCTCACGCGGCAAGAGCGAACAAGCGGCGTGTATCGTCGCCGTCACAAGAATAAGAAAGAGTCATCCTGAACTTAGCCCCGTTGGAGTATAAACCCCTGCCTGCTTGTCAGGCAGGTAAGCAAGTTTTCCAGCTAGAACCCGACACCAAGAAATCACCCAAGGCCCCCGCGACCTCGTGTCGCGGGTGAAGCAGTTTCGACACTTACGCTCCTGCCAGGCAAGCTGGCAGGGGACGTTGCGTTTGGTCGACGGGCGATTCTAGCTGATAAAACTGGATCGTCCTGCCACGCGAGGTGGCAGGGGCTGGAATAAACCATGGCCGACAGACTTCGGACATATCGAGGAACGTACCGCGGCGACATCCGTGCGATCGCCGTGAGCGGAGGGGCGATGCATTTCGTCACCGTCCATCCGGAAGGTGTCGACACAGATCTTTATCGTCTGGACGCGCAAAAGTTCGGCCTTCGTTCCGCCAGGCTGCCTTGTGCGGGGCTGGCCATCGTCTCCGATGCCACGGCCGTCTGGGTCGCTGGCAGCAACCGCCGAGTGTATCGCTGCGATTCAAACAACCTGAGTCAAGCAGATCTCGGCCTCGAACTCAGCGCCGACCCTGAATCACTCGCGCTGCTTTCGAATGATCGACTCGCGATCCTCGCGGGATCGGAATTGACGATCATCGATCGCAACAACGGACAGCAGTTTCAAGTCTTGGCACTTTCCGAGGACGGTTCGGCTCTGGCACACGATCCGTCCGGCAACTGGCTCGCCGTCGGCACCGCGCGCGGCAATGTGTCGATCTTCGAATCCGAAGGCAAATCGGACTTTACACTCAGTGACACACAGCAACTACACGAAGGCCCCGTGACCGCACTGTTGTTCGAAAACGACGAGCTACGATTCTTCTCCGCCGGGGCCGACCAAAAATTGCTGCACACACACGCACGCGGCCGCCTCGAACCGGAAGACAAAGGCCGCGGCAACAATCACAAAGACAATATCACGGCCATGATCCACGGCCCGTCGGATCGTATCTTGACCGGCAGCCGCGACGGTACCGTGAAGAACTGGCCGCGCGTCGGAAGAGTCCAGCCATCGACCACCGACAAAGGCGTCTCGTCCGTTACAAACATGGCGCTCGTCACAATCGAGACCAAGCCGCACCTGCTCCTCACCTGCGACGACAACAGCATCCGCGTCTTCCCGTTCGACGAAACGGCCAAAGTTGATTCGCCGATTTACAAAATCCTCGACACGTATGCGCTGGCAAGACATCAGTTCGACCAGGACGAAGTCGAACGCCGCCAAAACGCACTCACGCGACTGGCTGGCTACAACGACACCCGTTCAATCGAGATGATCGCCAACCGCGTCAGCGACGACAGCGATCATGAGCTGCGTCGCAAAGCCGCCGAGTTGCTCGGCGATTCGGGGCATCCGCGCGCGGCCAAGCTGCTGGAAAAACATCTCAAACACAGTGACGAAGCTGTCCGTCTCGTCACGCTCACTGGCTTGCGAAAACTTGTCGGCCCGAGCGAACTCCGCCCGCTGACGCTTGCCATCAAGGCGGGCAAGGCCGACGTCGGAGTCGCCGCCGTCGAAGCACTCCAGCAACTTGCCGCGACCGACGATCAGGCTCACGAGCTGCTGGTCAAAGCAACCGGCGCGGAGACGTTCGAAGTGCGCCGAGCCGCTTTGTTTGCTCTCGAACAAATCCACACCGGGGCGACACCCGAAGCCAGCTTGCTCGCGCTCGCATCCGATTACGAAGACATCCGCCGCCTCGCGCTGATCCGCATTTACCAGCGCAATTTGCTCGACAACTCGCAGGCTCGCAGTGCCGTTCGTCGCTCGTGCGAAGACGAGCATCCGTCGGTGCGCCACACGTCGTTTTTGCTTTCGCTCCTGGCGCGGCCACAAATTGTCGTTGCACTGCGTGCTCGTGACGCGGAACTTCACCGGCAGCTTCACGAGTTGGAAACGTTCCAGGCAACCGGGCCCGTCAAGAAGACCGCCGGCGAGACAAAACGAAAGCTCGGCGAGATGTCCGTCGACGAAACGTTGGCGGCCGCACGTGGAAAAGCACGGCTGCCGGCCGAAGTTGCCGACGAGTCCTATTTCGCCGCCGACCCACAAGCACCGCTGTCGCCACAGCCAGCGGTCACAACAACGGCGCTCGAACCAGCGGACTACGAACCGCTGTTGCAAGCGATGGCCAGCTGGTCGTCGGACACGTGTTTGTTTGGCGCGCGATGTCTTGCGTTGCTGGGCGATACACGAGCGTTTGGTGTGTTGCTGCAACTGAGCCGCGAGGAAAATGCGAAAGCACGAGCGGATGTGTGCCGCGCGTTTGGTGCGTTGAAAGACCCGCGATGCATCAATCGGCTGCGCAGCATGTTGAACGACGCGGCCGCGGAAGTTCGCGATTCGGCATTCACCGCGCTCGCAGAACTTTATTCAAATCGGCTGCTGGCGGTCGAGGCGGCATTGAGCTGCCCGTTTGAAGACATCCATCGTCGTGGGTTACAGGTGTTGGTTGAGGAGCTACGTGAGCCGAACGCGCTAGCGTCGGGTAAAGCCGGTGATGCACCCGTGGCTAGCGCCATCGGCTCACAGACTCTCGATTTGTTGGTCCGCGCGCTGAACGACAATTTCAAATCCGTCCGCAACGAGGCGTTCAAGACGTGCCTGAACCTCAAAGTCGCCGGCGGCGATGCCGGCACGTTACGTTTTGTCCTGCGCAGCATCCACGCCGACATCCGCCGCGAAGTGCTGACCGAGGTCATGGCCCAGCGGACCGAAGATTGGGCGTGGCAGTTGCTGCTTGAATTTTTTTACGATCCCGATCCGCGGCTGCGCAAAGAGGCGTTTGACTTTGCCCTCGACAAGTCCAAAGACGAAGACTTCGGGCCGCTGGAATCGGCGCTGGCATCGCGATTCGAAGACACGCGGCTGCGAGCGACACAGGATCTCGCCAAACGTCACACGGATGCGTCGCAGAATCTGCTCGTCAAAGTGCTCGGCGACCAAGACAAGGACGTGCGCCGAACCGCGATCGAGGCGTTGATCAGCACCGACGCCGTGGACGCACTCGCGGTCGCGTTGTCGAGCCAATTTGTTGACGTCCGGCTGCAAGCTGCCACGGCCCGAGCGCGTCATGGCGATTCGGCAGCGCGCGAACCGCTGGTCGATCTGGCAACCGCTGCCGAGCCGGAAGAAGGGGAAGCGGGCGAGAAACGAGAGCTGTGGCAAACGAACGTCACGTCGGCGCTCGAAGGCTTGACCGAGTTGGGCGATCCGGCGACGCTGCCGCACATCGTGCCGCTGTTGCACAGCCCGCACGCATCGATTCGCCGCGCCGCGGCAAAGACATCCGCTTGGATTTCCCGTAGCGAAGAGGCCGACTCGCTGCGGGCTGCTTTGCAACACGCGGACCAACATGTGCGACACTACGCGGCGCTCGGTCTCGCATTGTGCGGCGATGCGTCGTCCGTGCCGCTGCTGTTTGCGCCCACGAAAGCAAAGAAGTCGAAAACGAAAGGCAATGTCAAACAGGCACTTGGCGCGGTCAAAGGCAGCAGTTTTGCGGAGAACATAGACGCGATTGAATGCCATGTCGCGGCGCATCCGCACGACAGCGTGAGCGAGATTGCCGACGCTTTGCGACATCAAGCGTCGCTGTCAAACCCGTTCATCGCCAAAGTCGTTGCCGCGATCGAGTCGCAGCAGGACAAGGTCAGTTCGACAGGGCTCGAATTCGACATGAGCGTCGGAACACCAGACGAACGGCTGGTGGCAGCTTTTGTTCTGGGCAACGCTGGCGAAGATTATCTCATCAGTTTTTTGGACAGTGACGACGAGCGGCTCTGGGGCCAGGCGTTGATGCTGCTGTTGATCCTCGACCTGAAACAGAATCGCAGCGTGCCGCGAGGTTGCCTAGCCTGTCTTGCGTCGCGACATCCGCGCGTCCGGCTGGCTGCCGCCGCCGCGATCGATTGTTATGCGGACCGGCAGCGATTCCTCGATTTCATTGTCACCAAAATGAACGATCGAGGCGACGACAAGAAGCCGTGGGAAATCGCGACCGCGACGGTGGACCAGTTTGCTGATTTGGCCGTGTTCGCACAGCCAAACATTCGCGCTCGAACCGTCGCGTTATTCGATTGGCTAAGCCACGAAAAACAAAACGGTTGGGACCAGGCGTGGACAGTTCACGAAGCGCGTTTTCGCGGCCAGTTCGCTCATGTACCAACGTCCGTGCAACCGATTTCCGCGACAGACCAGCAATCGAGCGAACAATTCCGACAACTCGCCTTCGGCGCCTACGTCGGCCTTGTCCGCGAGCAAGGCACGTCGCACTCCGAGCGACAGCAATCGAGCCTTGGCCCCGCGATCATTGCCATCCGTGTCGCAGCCGTAAACCGATTGATGGAGTTAGCTCAAACCGACACGCAGTTCGAAGTCGCCGCGCGGCCGGTGTTGATTCAGGCACTCAGCGATCCGAATCAGCCTGTTCGGTTTCGAGCGTTTGAGCATTTGAAAACGCTTGGCATGGACCGCGCGGATCTAGGGGCTGAAGCGCTGCAAGCTGGCTCGACCGACATCGGTGTCGCGGGACTCGAACTGCTGATCGAAGGTGCCGAGCCCGCGCGGCTGCAATCGATCCTCGAAGAAGTCATGATGACGCGCAACGACCATCTGGCCACCGAGGCCGCCAAGCTTTTGATTGAACGGACCACGATGGTCGCCGTTGCCACGAAAGGACTTGGTGCGTCATTCGATGAACTTCGCCAGCAATCCGTCCGTTGGCTGTCGGATGATTACGACAAGAACGACTCCGCCAAGGCAGCTTTGCGCGAAGCGATGTCGTCCCGATACCGCGCGGTCCGCCGTGCCGCGGCGATCGACTTGGCAACGAAAAAGGATTCCGCCGCGTTCGACACGCTGGTCGAATTGTTGAAGTCGGACGACAAGGGTGAGCAAAAACAGATCATCAACGGCCTCGAAGCCTTGGACGACGATCGAGTGGGCGATGCGCTGATTGATCGCGTGGAAAACGATCCCGGTTCGACGGCACATGTCGACCGCCTGCTGCAAGCGGCCGGCAACTGTCGCAAACTCTTGGGCATCGATCGTTTGTTGCGATTGATGGAAAAGGAAGAACTGCGTAACGATGCGTTTCGCGCCGCGTGGACGATCAGCGGTTTTGACCAGACCTTGGTCTACGAGTCTGATGAAATGATGGGCAAAATCTATTCGCGAGACGAGGTGTGGTACATCGTCAACAATAGTTGGTGTGCCCGGCAGTGTTTTGACGCACCTCCACCCGAATCGCTCAAGCCGCAACATCCACGGCACGGCGAGGTAATTGCCCGCTTGCTCCAGCGATGCTTTCAACTTGCCGAAACAAAATACGCCGCCAATTTGCTCGAAGCGGCGATCTGGTCACACACCAGCGAAGTGGATCCGGTGATGTCCGTGCTGGCGTCTCATCCGTCGGACGAATTCCGAAACGCCGTTATCGAAACAATCGGTTGGCGAGTTCGACATCGGGCCGCTCCGACTGAGCCGCTCGAACGAGCGCTCGAACATCGCGACCCGAACACGAAATTCCTCGCCGCTGAATGGTTGGCCAGAGCGGGCCGCGACAACGGGATCAATATTCTGTTGACCGGCATCGAATTGATGGCCGACGTCAATCATCAGTGCCATGCGATCGAAGCACTCGGCGAATTGGCCGACGAACGGGCGCTGGACGTGTTGCTCAAGTACGCCAATAACGACGGTCACGTTTTGCAGGAACCGGCGGCCGAAGCGATCGGGCATCTTGGCAAGTCGAGCAAAGCCGACGAGATCCTGGAAATCCTCAAACGATTCGCCAAACGCGAAGATGGCGTTGCTGAACGGGCATTTCGCGGCCTGCGTTGGTTCGACACACCGAGCGGCTGGCAGTTGTTGCGAGATGGTGCCGAAAAGGGTCATTGGACGTCCCAAACGGCGATCGAGATGTTGTCATACAACGACGAGCCGGTGACGCGCGACCTGTTGTTGAAAGTCGTTTTGAGGGGCGACGACGGCGAGTTGGTGCGGAAAGCACATACGAGCGCACGACGATTATTCGGCGCGGAGTCGCTAGAACCAGATTACGCCTACTTGAAGCACGAAGACGTATTCGAGCAGGATCATGATCCTGATCTTGAGATTCTGGATCGTGTCTGCACGCAAGGTGATCCGGCGCGGATTTTTGAGATCTATCCTGGGTCGGACGAGTTTGTCGAAGAGCGGTTGCGGTCGTGCCTGTTGAATCGTGAGATGTTGCCGGTCAATGAAGCGGTCACGGCGGTCGAAAGCAACCGGGCTGGCACGGCGAAACTGGCGGCTCACATTCTCGGTCGAGCGGACATGGCTGGCACAATCGCCGGCCCGGCACTCGAACGTGCGATTGACCATTGGCAAGCGGAATGGGCCAGTGCTCGCAAGCGGATGTATCGCGATCAATACGAATATGAACAGAAGGCGGAGGAGATAGCGAAGTGTCTCGGGTGGCTCATGTGGGCGGCCGGACAACTTGGCGTCGCGCGACACTCGTTGCTTTCGTCCGCCGAACCGTTTGACGATCCCAAAGCACGCCAGGTTCGGCTGGCCGCGCTGTCAGCGCTGTGCGAAGGGGACGTCGATGGTGCGGTTTGTTCGGTTCTCGAATCGGCGGCGCTGGACGAGGATCACGAGATTCGCGCGTTCGCCAACACGATGCTCGCCGAACACAATCCCAGTCGCGCATCGGCGCTGGCGGGCGAAGTTTTGTCCGACCGCGTGAGTTTCAATCGACTTGCAAGACAAGCGGACGTTGACGTCGGGCAAGTCGTGCTCAGCGCGGCGCCGCAAGCACACTACCAACCGATCGCCCTGCCGCATTTGATTGCGACCGCCAACACAGAAGTGCTTAACGCGGTCGCGGTCGACGACCAGTTGCCCGAATCGACTAGGCTCGGCGCGATCGAGGGTCTGGGACGAATTGCAACCGAAGGTGCCGAAGCACGACTGAAGGCCTTTGGCGAATCCGAAGAAGACGAAACACTTCGCAAAGCGGCGTGGCGAGCGGTGCGGCGATCACAACGACAAAGAGAGAGGAATTAGATTAGGTGTGTGCCACTGGCTCTGCCAGTGTCTTGCTGTCCATTCGAAACATGCACTGGCAGAGCCAGTGGCACACAGTTCAGAATCAGATGGTTGACGAAAAACAACAACCCGACACAACACCGATCGACGTCAGCTACGCCGGCGCGAGCGGATTGGAGTCCAGCGACGGACTGTCCAAGCTCAAGTTGTTTGGCAACATCGCTCGTGATCCCGTTCAATTGTCAGGCCGGTTGCGAGACCCGTTGCGGTTGCGCGAGGCATTGTCCGCCGTGCATGCGATCGTCGGCAGCGACTATCGGTATGTGCCCAAGGACCGCAGCGCCTATCAAGCCTATCGTCGAATGAAAAACGAGTCGGCCGGCATGAACGCCTGGCAGGCACAGCAGCAGTATTTCGATTGGCTGATGCGAAACGACCCGACCGCGTGGCTGATCCTTGACCCGATCATTTCCGTGCATCCGGATCAAGTCGTTTTCGAAGTGTTCAGCAAAGACGAAGGGGCATACGCCAAACTCGGTGTCGACCTGAAAGCGTTCGACGTCGAAGGTGCCCCGGTCTTCGGCACGACAAACATCGATTTCAGCGAATCGCTGGTCGCCGGCATCAACCAGATGCGCAGCTACCGTCAAACGATTTTGTCAATCGGCCAGAAAGCCGTCGAAGTGGAAACCAACGGCGGCGACACCGTGCTGGAAAAGCAAATCAACGTGCCCGATTCGTGGATTCGCGGATTTCTGCAAGTTCAATCGGCCGCCACGTTGCCGAGCGAGTCGTTTTGCCTGGCGCCGATCGACATGTATAACGTGCTCAGACAACTGCGGCTGCACGCAGATCAAAAGGGCAAACGGCGCGGACTGCGGATCGAACTCGTACCTGGCGAGTATCCACGGCTGGTGCTCGAGCCGTGGGAGATCGTCATCGAAACAGCGACCGAAAAATACGCCGGGCGAATGGCCAAAATCATCCGCGTTTGGGGCCGGCGGCGGTTGATGCTGATGCGCCGTTTGCTGCCGTTCGTTTCACGGATCGACGTGCATGTACTGGGAAGCGGACTGCCCAGCTTCTGGGTGCTGCGAGCGGGTGCGTTTCATTTGACGCTGGGATTGACGGGCTTCACTTCATCGAACTGGTCGCAGGCGGTCAGTTTTGATCTGCTGTTGCCGCGCAAAACGCAGTCGAGTGAACCGCTTGAGCGTGTCGTAAAACACTTGTCGACGAAGTGGCTTGATGACGAAGCGGGCATTTCGGCGGCCACCGGGCTGTGCGGCGAAGCGCTTTTGGAAGCGTTGCAAACGGGTTGTCAGCAAGGCCAGCTCATGTTCGACATCGCTTGCGGCGTTTATCGGTTGCGACCCTTGACGGACGAGCCGCTGGATTTGGAGAAGCTGGAATACCGCAACGTGCGCGAGCGAATCGCTCATGGATTGTTACATCGCGGAGATGCGGTGGTGATCGAGTCGGAGAATCGTATTTTCGGCACTGGCTTGGAACTGACCGGCAATGTCGACGTGGTGGAAGATCGCCGTGAATACCGGCCACAGATTCTGATTGCCGAAGAAGGTCATGTCACCAAGGCCGAATGCACGTGTTCGTTTTTCCGCAAACAAGGTTTGAAAGCAGGACCGTGTGAGCACTTGATTGCCCTTCGATTGGCTTATGCAAAGCGTGAGGCCGAACTCGAGCAAAGCGGAGATGCGCGTGAGACAGCGACTGTGGAAACGCGCACATACAGCAAGCGAACTGGCGAAAGTGAAAACGTTTGTCAATTAACGCTGGACCGCAAGCGAGTGAAAATCCGCTGGGGCGAGGCGGGAACGAATTTGCGACTGCAGACTCTGCAATACAATTCGTCTGACGAAGCTCGCGATGCGTACTTTTCGCGTGTTGATGAATTGGAGACGAGCGGATTCCTAGATGCGACAAGTGGGTAATGGCAAGACAACGAGAATCCAATCCGATCGACCTGTGGCGAGCCATTGAACAGGCTGGCTCGATCGATGCATACGTCAATCAGCAATTGAGCGAGCGCGGTTTTCTGGTCGAGCGGCGTGAGACCGACGGCATGTCGAAGCGCGAGTTGGCCGCGTACAAGAAACAACTAAAAGGCGAAGCCGCCGAGAAAAAGCAACTCAAAAAGGATGCCTGGCAGGCGTACAAAGCCAACCACATCGTGCACCTCGGCGAGGGCATCTACTGGCACGACGAAGACGATTGGGACAAGTGGGATGTCGACAACGCCGAAGAGCGAGCGGCCGCGAACGAATTGCCGCCGCTGGATTCGCCTAAGCAACTGGCCGAGGCGCTCGACATGTCTGTCGCCGAATTGCGTTGGTTGACCTATCATCGCGAAGCGGCAACGCGCGTGCATTATTATCATTTCTCAATCCCCAAACGAGACGGCACGGAGCGACCGATATGGGCTCCGATGACAAAGCTCAAAACGGCCCAGTCGTGGATTCTGCGCGAAGTTCTCGAACGGCTGATTGTCCACGGTGCGTCGCACGGGTTCCTTCCCGGCCGCTCGACGTTGACAAATGCCACGGTCCATCGCGATTCGCAAATCGTGCTGAAGATGGACATCAAGAACTTCTTCCCCAGCGTGACATATCCGCGCGTCAAAGGAGTCTTCCGAGGGGCCGGCTATCGTGAACAGATCGCGACGTTGCTCGCGCTCCTATGCACGGAACCGCCCCGCGAAACTGTCGAGCATGAAGGCAAGCCATTTTTCATCGCGATGGGGCCACGCTGTTTGCCGCAAGGTGCTCCGACCAGCCCTGCGATTACAAACACGCTGTGCCGAAGGATGGATCATCGGCTCGCCGGCGTGGCGAAGAAATATGGCTGGCGATACACGCGGTACGCGGATGATCTGACGTTTAGTTTGCCAAAAGCTCACCAAAGCGATCCTCACATCGGATCGATGATCGGTTTGGTCACCCGGATCGCGGCCGCGGAAGGATTTGAAATCCACACGAAGAAAACCAGATTAGCTCGCGGCGGTCGGCGGCAAACAGTGACGGGACTGGTTGTCAACGGCCATGGCACACCGCGTGTGCCGCGAAAGATCAAGCGACAAGTGCGAGCAATGATCCACAATCTTCGAAATGGCAAGTCACTCCAGGAAGGTGACACAACAGAGACGTTGAAAGGGCTGGCTGCGTATGTTTACATGGCTGAGCCGGAATTAGGTTCCGAGTTGCTCAGCGCGATCGAGCAGTTGCGCCAGCCATGAAAGCCTCTGCGATGTTTAAAAACCGGATTAAGAAGTGTTTTTCCGAAAACCGTGCGGCTTGGGGAGCGGGATTGCCGGATGCTTCGGAGTTTGTTGCCAAGCACACGATTAACTGCGATGTTGATTTTCTTTGGATCGATCTCGAGCATCGGCCGTATGGCCCGAATGAGATTCGTTGGCTGCCGCTGCTTTGTCGGCAAGCCGGCGTTGCGCCGATGGTGCGTGTGCCGGGCGTGGATCCGATTTGGATCAAGAAGGCACTCGATATTGGCGCGAACACGATTATGGTGCCGCAAGTGAACACGGCCGATGAAGCGAAGCGGGCGGTTGAATATGCAAAGTATCCGCCGGAAGGATCGCGCGGGATTACACCGATGTGGACTCAGTTAATGGATGTGAGTTGGGACGATTATCTGCCGGCGGCGAATGAAGAAACTTGCATCGTCGTTCAAATCGAAACGCCGCAAGGAATCGAAAACGTCGAATCAATCGCGGCGGTCGAAGGAGTCGACGTCGTGTTTGCCGGGCCAGCGGATCTGTCGGCGTCGTTGGGAGTGATCGGTCAGTTTGATCATCCGAAGTTGAAACAGTACTTGGCAGATTTTCCGAAACAAGTTGCCGCGCAGGACAAGCCCGCCGGCATCACGTTCGCAAAGTTGAATCAATGCCGGACGGCGTACGAACAAGGCTACCGGTTCATCAATGTGGGGATGCTAATCCATTATGGAATTGATGGTCTGAAAGCAGCGCTCGGGGAATTGCGAGGACTTGAAATCGCGGAGTCTTAGTCACGGCGATTTCGACTCAGCTAAGTGTTTATCACGAAGGCGTTGCCAGTAGTCTTTCCAGTATTTGTCGTAGTAATCGTACGCGGCGTTTTCGATATGTTCGGGATCGACGACAACTGGCGACTTGGATGGATCAAATCTAGCAAGATGCCCCACACCGGCTCGCTGGCGCGGCGAAACAAATCGCCACGGTGAGTCGCCCAACACGTCTCGGCAAAGCTGGGCCAGTTGGGGATCGTAAGCCTTGAGTTGTTCGCGCGTGTGGATGTGGTTGTGGTCGTGGTCCATCGTGCGATTTGTGTCGTACCAACACTGCACTCCTTCGGCCCAGTACTCGGCGCGATTCTTGTGAGCGTAACATTCCTTTGGGCCGCCAAATACGATGAGCACTTTGTCTTTCTTTGTAACCTTGACTTTCGAATTGGTTGGCTTGCCATTGACGAGGATGTCGCTGCCACCAAGACATTTCTTGATTAGCTCAGAAGGTTGATCGGGAAATGACTTGACCAACGCATCGAACAGGCTGACTGGCGTTTCACTTTTGACGCGACGGAAGCGCTGAGCCGCTCGCCCGTCCATCCAAATCCCTTTTGCTCGCGCGCGCTGAAACGTGTCGGTCAACCGCTCCTGCAACGGCTTGTCGAAACCCGCGCCGTGGATGACGTGGCCAAATTCGTGAATGAGAATGCTCTCCAGTTGCATGCCGCCTTGGTATTCGAGCACATCCTCAGCGGCAAACACAACCGTCGGCCGCCCTTCTTTGTGAGTAAGAAATCCGCGTTGCCGCCAGTTGTAAAAATCGAGTTCCTTGCCGGTCTTGTCCGTGACGAATTGCGGCAGATCGGAAGTGAACTCGTCGTGGCCGATCAAGAGACACAGGACCTTGCGGTCGCGAATTCGCTGGGCAACTTCCGTGTTGATGCTGTTCATGATCATGTCGAACTGATAAGCGGCTTCTTCAATCGCAACGTCGGACACGCGATCGGACGTGGCGATTAGAACATCTTGAACCGCCGAGCACTTCTTGTAGAACGATTTATCAAGCTTGTACTCCTTGGCCAGTTTTTCGCTAGGCGGGCTGATTTTGTATGCGGTCGCGTCCGGTGTACTTACATCCTTTGCCCATTCGTCGTGAAGCGATTTCAGCCGGTCGACAACCTCTTCCTTTTCCTTGACGTAGTCTTTCTCTTCTGGCTGCTCGTCGGCAAGGTTGCCCAGAAACAGGTTGTTCCCGGTTGAGATCAACTTCCAATCGCCTTCGCGAACCGCCCAACTCTTGTGCCACTGCCAATGCATAACCTTGTGATGAGTGGGCGTCTTGGGCGACTCGATGATGGGCAGCAAACTTGCTCCATCCAGTTTCCTTTCCGGCAGAGGCACGTTGCAAAGATCCAAAATCGTTGGATAAAAGTCCGCGGCTGTGATTGCCTGATCTCGAACTTTGCCTTTGGGAATACTCGGCGGAAAACTAATCACCGCGGGAACGCGCAGGCCGCCTTCAAAGAACGTGCCCTTGTGTCCTCGCCATTTGCCCGTGTTGCCGCCGCCACCATTTGCGCCGTAGTACGTGCCTTTGGCCAGCCCGCTGTTGTGATCGTCCACGCGAATTTCGTTGTGTTCCGCGGAATGACCATTGTCGCTCATGAAGACGATGATCGTGTTGTCTCGAAGGCCCAACTTGTCCAACTTCGACATGATCTGGCCCATGCGATCGTCCGTCGTGCTGATCATCCTGGCGTACGACTGGCGAGGCATCGGCATGTCACGATACCGGTCGTCAAACTTCGCGTCGGCTTGTTCGGGGTAGTGCGGAATATTGAACGGCACATACATGAAAAACGGAGAATCGCGGTTTTCCTCCAAAAACCGATTGGCCTTTCGCACCACCAGATCAGGAAAATACTTTCCCTTTTCGAATTGTTCTTCGGTGCCGCGATAAAGATCGTGAAAGCCTTTTCCGTGCAGAAAATAATGGTTGTAATTGTCGATGAATCCGCCGCGCAAGCCGAAGAATTCGTCGAAGCCTTGTTTCGTCGGCCCGTGAGTTGCCGCCGCGCCGAGGTGCCATTTGCCAAACAAGGCGGTCCGGTATCCAGCGGACTTTAATGCCTCGGCCAATGTGACTTCCTGCAGGTTCATGTTCCGACCGGGGGTGGATTTCAGATCGCCTTGCGTCCAGTGGTTGACGTTCGATCGTTGCGGATGACGGCCCGTCATCAACAGCGCACGAGCCGGGCAACAAACCGTGTGGGCATAGGCCTGAGTAAATCGAACTCCTTCTTGAGCGATGCGATCCATGTTCGGCGTGAACAGATCTTCGGAGCCGTAGCAATTGACGTCCAACGTACCTTGGTCGTCGGTCAGAAAGACGACGACGTTCGGCGGCGGCTCGGAAGCGAGTGGCGGAATCTCTTCAGTCGGCAGCGGCGTCAGCACCAGGTCGCGATACCAAACTTTGCTGCCGTGCTCGGTCAGCATGATTCGGCCGATCGAATTTCGCGCGAAATCCTTGTGGCGGCCGAATTTGCTCTGTGCGAGCCGCTTGCGCCACTCTTGCGAAGCGAGATCTGCCTCGACAATCTTCTGGCCGTTGAGCCAATGTTCGATCCGTGGGCCTTGGACCACGATTTTCGACGAATTCCACTCATCGAGCGGATTGAGTTTCTTCTTTTCGTTCGGTTCGTACAACGCATAGATCGAGCCGGTCGAACCTTTGGAAAAGCTGGGCTTGGTTTCGCCGAGGATTTGATACTCACAGCCCAACACCTGACCGCCGTACTTTCGCACGCGATACTTCAAACCGTTGTTGCCGCCCTTTTCAATCTTCCATTGAAACGTCAATTCAAAATCGCCGACCTCGTGCTCGTAAAAAATATTGCCAGCACGGCTTCCGCGATGAATTGCGCCATCTTGAACAACCCAACCTTGCGTCACGGGCTTGCCGTCCTGCATCGTCCAGCCGTTGAGCGTTTTTCCGTCGAACAGTGCGATCGGTTTGCCGACTTCCAATTTCGCTGGCGTGTGTCCCTTTGTCCCCAGCCAGCGAACGGCGTTTTCGACGATCTTCATCGGCAGCTTTTCGGTATAGACGGCGTGCGTTTCGTGGCCAGGCCGAAAATAGCAGACACGTCCTTCACCAACTTTCCAGATCATTCCGCTACGAAAGCGGTGGCCTTCTTCCCAAGTTTCTTCGAACACGACCTCGTCCGGCTCTGGGACATGGAATGGCTCGTCATACATTTCGGTGTGCGGCAACGTCAGCGTCTTGGGAATGCCAGCGGCGATCGGATGATCAGGCAGCAAGGTTTGCAGCTTGCTCTGCTTGCCGTGATTCTTGTACGCCGGAAAACAACAGTTGGGACGCGTGATTTTGATCAACGTCGTGCCGTCGCCCTGCTTCTCGAACGTGGCCGTCGGAGTCAGTTCCGCGTCCCGCTTCGGAGGACGGCGAACAATTTCTCCCAGAATTTCGATCTTCGCTTTCTTCCGTTCCGCCTCCGGCAATTTGGCCAGTGCGTCCGACGCGGCCCGCTCTTGCATGGCCAGCACAAACGGCGTTGCCCAATGAGCCGAGTGCAATGCGAGCAACGACAATTTGCCTTTCTTCAATCGATCGACAACGACCCGCGCATCCGCTTCGGTGATGTCGCGGTTTCGAACATGTCCCCACCAAATCAGCACGTCGCAGTCGTCGAACACCTCGTCCGAGAGCCCCTTCTGCGGATGGTCGATCGAAACAGAATGAACCTGCAATCCCGGCTGCCGCTTTAAATAATCGGCGATGTAGTTGCCAAGAAAGTTTGGATACGCTTGTTTTTGAGCGGGCTGTTGCTCGTCCCACACGACGACTTTGATGGGTTCGTCCGCGCCGGCAACAACCGTCCAACACAAAACAGAGATCAAAAGTACGTAGCGAGTAAATTGCATTTGCATGCTTGGCTCCCGTTGAGTGTTCACGTCGATGGATCTACGCCAAAGATTGTATAATCTGGCTTGTCTTCACAGTAGTCGGCCATCGAGACTGGCTCATTCGTCACTGGCTGCGTTTCAATGTCATCAGCGCGAAGGCGGTTCCGTATGGTTGATGGTAGTTATACAAAGGATAGTCCCACCAACTCCCGTCTTTTTCTTGCCGGTCTACCATCAATTTCGCAAGCATGCCTTGATACGGTTCGCGGTCCGTTTCACTGAGTTGTTCAACACAGAGTGCCCCATAGTAGTGGCCAAAGTAATAGAAGTAACCAGCTACTTGAAACCATGATTCATGTGGAATGGGTCTCTTTCGGCCAATGTCTAACCAGCCGTTTCGCACGTATAACCGAAAGAGCCAGTTCTTCAGCACGTTGTCGGTGATCTCATTGTCGCCCCAAAGACGGAGCGCGACGTTGCAACATTGTGTGCGGCCGAGACTGCCACCAGGACGGTTGATACCAGCCATCGGTCGGTTTTTCAAATACTCGCCATAGAGATAAGAATAGTCCTTCTTTTGTTGACGTCCAATCGCCGCAATCGCACGGCGAACGACTTTCTCTGGCGGCTCAATTCCAACAGACTTTGCATCGGAGAACGCGACCAGGACCGCGCCGTTGACGAAACTGATTGAACTCGATGTTGGCTTGCGTGCCTGATAGCGAAAGTCGTAATAACCCCAGCCGCCATCAACCGACTCGTATCGACTTAGCATGTCGAACTGTTTGCGGATCAGCTCTTCATATTTTCTTTTTTTCTCCTCGCTCGATCGGTGCTCGGAGAGTCTCACGAGCGCCTGGATTGAATACGCGTGTCCCCAAACATTGTAGATTGCATCACCCGTTGCGCGACGCAGGTCGGGAAGGTGTTCAAGCAGCCAAGCGTCAGCACGGTCGACGGCCTTCATGGCTTCTGCGTCGTCCGCGGCGACTTCAAGCAGCGCAGAAATACACAATGAAGTTACCGCCGCCCGAAACGCGTGATGAGCGCCGGGCACGGGGGCGTAAATGTTTAGCCCTTTCGTTCTGGTCGCCGAACCCCACGATCCATTCGGGTTCTGTGCTTCCAAAAGGAATTGAACGCCCCGATCGATTGACTTGCCAATCTCTTGAGGCGACGGTGCGTCAATCTTTGGCAGCACAGGCTCGCGACTGAAATCCAGCGGATTCGCCAGGATGCCTTGCCGCTCATTTGATGTTGGTTCGTCCGCCTCGGTCGAGGAAATCGACACTGCGAGGATCGTCAAGTACAACGTGTAGCATTTGTTGAATGCAGGCATCGGTCGTCCCTCACGTTACGATGGTTTCTTAAGGAGTACCAATTCGCCCGCCTTGAGTCCGCTGACAATTTCTGTCTTGCCGTCCGCCTTGTTGCCGATCACAACCAAGCGTTTCTTCGCCGCCTGGCCGTTGGGTTGAACGTAGACGAAACGCTTCTCACCCTTGCCAAACACCGCGGCATCCGGAACCATCAGTGCATCGTCTTTTTGGTAAACGACCAACTCGACAGAACAGGTCATCCCAGCCATCACGACTGGCGTTTGCTTATCCAGTTGAACCGTTGCGACACAGTCATATTTGTTTGCCGCGATGGGAACGAAGGCGACTGACTTGACCTTTGCGTTCAGGTATCGATTCGGAAACCCAGTAGGAATGGCAACGCCTTGGTCGCCGACGCCAAGATTCTGAAGGTGCTTTTCTTCCAAGTCGATGCGAAGCTGCAACGCCTTCGTGTCAACAATCGTCATCAAGACCTGGCTGTTGGTCACCGTCGATCCGTTGGTCAACTTCGGGGTCGTCTTGGGATCGCCGACGCGGCCTCGGGCAAATTGACCGTAATAGACAACGCCTTCCATCGGCGCGATGAGGACGGGATGTTTGCGATCTTCTCGCAATTGAGCGAGATCCCGTTGTTGTTTCTCAAGCGCAAACTGCTGCTTCTCAAGCTCAATTGTCTTGCGTTGCCGCGCAGTCTCAAGATCTTTGATCGCCTTTTCGTAGGTGAGTTCTTGGCGCGTGAGTTCAGCTTTGACCTGTTGCAGCTCGAGTGGAATCGACTGTTCCAGCGATCGCTTGGTCGAGATCTCCGTTCCCTCTAAACGAAATTTCGCGTTCTCGACCGATTGCCGAGTTCGCTTGAGCACGATCTCTTCCGATTCTTCGGTTAGCTCGTCTTCCTTGTACATCTTCTCTAACTGTCGAAGTTCCTCGAGTGCATTTTCATACGATGCCTGAGAATTCTTGAGCGAGAACTTGGCCGAAAGCTGGTTGCGAAGATGGTCAATCTTGACAAAGTTGTCGTATTTCTGTTGTGCACTGCGGCGTGTCTGCTCGATCTGTTGTCGATCGAGTTTCTGAGTCGTTTGCAGTTGACTCATTGCCAGTTCAGAATCACGCATTGCAAGTTCGGCGAGGCGCAGGCCATACTCTGCTTCTTTGACTTGACGATCGATCTTTTCGGTTTGAAACCAGACAATCGGCTGCCCTTTCTTGACCATCGAACCAGCCGCAACAGCCCGATCAATCGACAGGCTCGTAAGTTGCTTGGTCGGAGCTTTGACCTCACTGGCCTTGAACGATTCGAACACACCGGGCACGGTCGTTGTGACCCGAATCGGTTGGGGTTTTACTTCATAGGTTCCTGGCTTGCCGTTGTTTTGCTCTTGAGCGGCAAGTGCTGTGGACAACGCCAGACAGACAAATGTCGAAACTTGGTATTTCATCATGCACCTCATAAGTGAAATGGATTTGGAGTGTCGATCAGGTGTGACTATTCATGATGGTCAAGGAACACAACAAAATCCACACTTATCTCACGCTCTCTGAATGCAATTCGTCCTTATTCGTCATCGTCGGGGCGCATTCGCCCTGGGAGACGGCTAAGGACGACGCCCACGATCAACGTTCCAACGAACCAACACAGGCCAACGCCAAGAATTGCCTCGCGCGGATAGTCTCCGTAGTTAGACTTGAATTCCGCGATCAGCGCCTGGTCCAGCAGCAAAATCAACAGCGCGGGAATCACCAGCCGGATGTCGAAATCGAGCCAGTGTTCGTCAATCCAGAGCACCACAGCACTGCCGAGCAAGGCGAACCGAGCCACGCCCGTGGCAATCGGCAAGCCTTCAAGTGTGCTGAGCCCGAACCACGTCAGCATCAGCATCACCGTGATCAGCATTCGCATGGCCAGCGAGAATGCCTTCCCGAAGTGGAAGTCGCGGTGTTCGTCGAGGTGTGAGCGGAGACGTTTGGCCGGGAAAACCCATCCCACGATAACCGCCTCACAAATACCCACGATGACTAAACCGTAAGTCGTGATGAAATGATCGACTAGATCCAGCCAAGATAATCCAGCCTGAGTACAAAAAACAATTCCGAGGAGAAACGCAATTCCGCACAATGCGGCCGACATCTTTTTTCGTGCCCAACCAAATTGATCGTTCAGTGCCGCCATGAACGCTTCGACGATCGAAATAGATGACGAGATGCCTGCGATGACCAGTGACAGAAAAAACATGACACCGAATATCCGACCGGCCACAGCGCCCATTTCGGTTAGGATGGTCGGGTAGGTCTTGAACAGCAAACCGAACGAGTTCATCTGTTTTTGAAATTGCTGGTTTCGTGAATTTTGTTCCGACAGCGTTTCGAATCTTCCGCGTTCGGACTGGAAAGCGGTGGGATCAGATTCACGAAGCTCTTCCAACTTCGCCACTTCATGCTCGATGCGCAGGATTTCGGCGAGGTCCACGTTGTGCTGATGAGCCAACATTCCTATCGCTGCAAAGACAGCTAGTCCCGCAAAAACGCTGAACGCACAATTGCCCAACGCGGCGAGGAAAGCACTTGTCGGGATGTCGGTGCGTCGCGGCAAGTAGCTCGCGTATGCCACCATGATCCCGAATCCGATTGATAGCGTGAAGAATATCTGACTAAACGCATCGATCCAAGTTTGTGGCTGAAAGACAAGCGACCAATCCGGTGTCAGATACACGTGGCGTCCATCCGACGCCCCGTCAAAACCCCACGACCAAACAACCATAATCGTCGTCAACACGATCAACAACGGAATGAAAATCTTGTTGGCCAACTCCACGCCGCGCTGAAGATGCTGCCGCGTGATGAGCCAGTTGACGATCCACACCACAGCCAACGCGATCAGTACTTGCCAGTTCATGCGGCCGAAGCGCAGCCCACCGGTTTGACCGTCGGCGCCATTTGCATAGATGGCGAAGGCCTTGCCGTTTTCGACGGAACCAGTGAAGTCTTCGTCGAAAAAACGATTCACGCCATCGATGTCGCCCCAAGGTTGAGTCAACGAATAGACCAGATAGTTTCCACACCAGGCAATCACAACCGCGTAATACGCGACGATACCGAACATGACAAACGAAACCGCCCACCAACCGATCCACGAAAATCGTGGATGGATTCGCGCCAGTGATTGTGGCAACGCACGGCGGTAGTAATGACCAAGCCCAAATTCGAGCATCAACAGAGGAATGCCGACAACGAACAAAGCCACGAAATACGGCACCAAGAACGCACCGCCGCCATTGCGATAAGCCATGTACGGAAACCGCCAAATGTTTCCCAGCCCAATTGCCGACCCCAGTGCGGCGAGTAGGAATCCGGTCTTAGAAGTCCATGTAGCGCGATCTGGCATTTCGAAATTGTCCGATTATGTCTTGTCGTTCCGCTCCACTTGCTCGGCATGGTCGCGAATGACGCGCAGACAGATGAAGGCCTCGCGAACCAGTTGGACCGACGCAAAAACAACGCAAGCGATCCCAGCGATCGTCAATCCGCCAACGACCCATATTGATTCTGGTCGCCAAAGATTAATGACGCCACCCAAGAGACTTCCCAGCGCGAACAGTCCCACACTTGTGTACAGCGCGACAAAGGCGTCACGGAACAATGCTGAGCGATGTTCTAGATCTCGGGCGACAATCTTGGCGTGGGCGTCAGGATGATCCAGTAGTCGATGGAATTCCGAATGAATCTGAACAAACCTTGTGGATGTCGATACGATCAACAGGGCGACACCTGGCAAAAGTATTAAGGGCGTAAGCCAAACTTCCGTGGTGAACATGGTTCTCTCTTAGGTGTTCGAATCCTTCGATTAGACAAACTTAGACGCTGAGGTCTGCGTCAAGGCATGACAAATTCGTGTTCAGGATGACGAACGGTGAGTACAGGGCAACGTGCTTTACGACCGACTTTCTCAGCGACGCTGCCTAACAAGGCATGCGTGACACCTGTGCACGCTGAAATCCGTAGGTGCCAAAATCTGCTTGAGTTCAATCACAGAATTCCCGGTGTTTCTGGCTTTTTTTCGCGACAGGCAATAGGCAAACCGCGCGCCGTCTTCGAAGGCCGACATTCCACAGTTGCTTGCCGCTCATGGTTGCCGTACTGCGCGCGAATGTGACCACTGGCGTGGCAATCGGCACACCGAACAAACGCTCCCAGACACGAAGTGTCGTGGTCAAACACTTTAATGGTAGACGATTCGAATATGGCACACTTTCTGCTCCATGCAGCGGCAGTCACTCAAGAAACGCGAAACTCAAATCGCACACGAGAGGAGTTGGTTATGGGACTCTATGACAACATGCGAAACGAGAACGTGAGTCGACTAGCATTGCGTGAACCAATTTTGTGCGGTGCTCAAGACACTGTCCGGCAAGCAATTGAAAAGATGCGCGAGGGCAAGCTAGGGTGTGTTATTGTCGCTGACTCAGACCGAAAGCCAATCGGAATGTACACCGAAAGTATGCTCGTGCAACTGTTGGCAAACGAGCCAGATAGAATTGACGATCCTCTAGAAGCTCACATGGCAAAACAATGGCCGTGGGTCAAGCTGACCGATCCAGTCGTCGATGTCCTCGAAGCAATGCAGTTAAAGAATGTGCGGTTTATCTGCGTGGTTGACGAAGATGGGCGAATCGCCGGGTTGACCGGTCAAAAAGGACTGATGGAATACGTCGCAGATCACTTCCCCGGACAGGTAATGGTCCAACGAATTGGGTGCACCCCGTACACTCAACAACGCGAAGGAGCCTAGTCAATGTCGGACAAACCAAAGTCAGAATTAGACGGCGAGTTTCAAGATCCGTTGGAAAACTACGAGCCCAAGTCGTATGACGATGAACTGGAACAGGCGCTGGTCGATGAAACCGTTGCCGCGATACAAGCCCAACCTTTCGCGACCGTGACACCAGATACTTTGGTTCATGAAGCGATTGAAAAACTGGCCGGACTACACCACGCTTGTCTCCTTGTTGAAGATGACGGAAAGTTGGTCGGTGTGTTTTCTGATCGTGATGCGCTCGAAAAAGTCGCTCTCGAATACGACAGGGTTAAGGATCGTCCCGTTCGCGAAGTAATGGCCGACCAGCCGGTTTATGTCTACGATTCCGACTCATCAGCCGCGGCGTTATCGGTGATGGCGGTGAGCGGCTATCGCCATGTACCCGTCGTTGATTTAGATGAGAGGCTGGCGGGCATAATCAGCCCCCAACGTGTCACGTCATTTCTCCGGAAGCACTTTGATTAACAAGGAATACGTCACGCACCACATCAACGCTTGGCGTTGCACGGAGAAAGGATTGGAGCACCTGTGACAAGACGATCATCTTCCACTGGAGCAAGGGCCGCACTTGGCAGTCGCTGACGGTGTGGTCTACGGGGACGAACTTAGCTGTTCGCGCCGCTCTTGCTCTGACCAGATTTTGCCTCTCTCTTTTTCAACCGCTCGATCGTCTTTCCGTAGCGGCGTTTCATTTCTCGTTCACGCCACTTGAGAAACTCGCGTTCGACGTTGTCGCGCTGCTGCGTATTCGCCTTTGTTGCCGGAGGAATGGCGATCGTCCCAAAGGTGATGCCTTCCTCTTCTCGATTGACGGCAATGATCTTGTCGTCGTCAACGAGCAATGTTACGCCAACGTTCGCTTCGATCACGGGCACCTTGTTTTCCTTGCTGCGGCTCAGCACGGCTTCGTCTTGCGCTCTGCTTCGCGACCCCATGGCGGGGATGATCAAGAACTGGGCACCGTCCAGCACAGGAATGCGGGCGAGTTGGGCGTTCCAACGATCATTGCAAATCATTAAACCGCAGCGTCCGTATGGCGTGTCAAAGGCGCGGCTTTGCTTCCCCAGGCGATTGAACCACCAAGAGTCATGATAGCCTTCCGCAAATTGCATCTTGTGATACTTGCCTCGGATCTTGCCGTGGAAGTCGATGAACACGGCACAGTTAAACACGTCTTCGCCAATTCGCTCGGCAAATCCAAACACGAGACACATTTCCAACTCGCGCGCCAGGTTCTTGTAGCGCTGAATGACCGGCCCATCGATCGTGATGGCCACCTCCAGTATCTCGTCGGCGGACACATCACCCGCGATGATTTCGTTGACGACATACCCTTCGAGTGCGCCTTCTGGTCCGACGGCGATCTGCGCACCACCTTTCTTGGCCGCTCGGAAGGCACTTTCCAAGCGATTGGAATTGCCGTCCAGATCAAACTTTTTGGGAACGAACGAAATCGCCGCGACGCGGACGTTTTCTGCAAGCGAAGAATCGCCGTCAACTCGCGCAATCAACACGAATAGAACGGCAGGCAAAAAGACATGAAGCGATTTCACGGCAACGATCCTTATGTGATTGTTTGTTGATGCAACAGGGCTTCCTCTTGTCGCAAACGTCCCAGTTTAACACGCTCACGCAACGTGAAACCAGTCAATCATTCCCTTCTTTTTGACGCGCTGCCGCTCGCCTTAACTCATTTCGATATTGAAAATATGCCATAATTTTGGAAGAGGCGCAACCAGTTCGACGTCTGTCTTTTCAACGGGGTGTTCGACAACAAGCCGCCGCGCGTGCAGTGCGATCCCCTTTGCGAACGGAGTTTTGCTTCCGTATTTCTGGTCGCCAACGATCGGATGCCCGCGATGTGCGAGTTGTACTCGAATCTGATGTTTTCGGCCCGTGATCAAAGTTACTTGCACGAATGTCGACCGGCCGACAACGGCCTGAACCTGGTACTCTAGTTCCGATCTTTGTGCCCCTTCATCATCCCGGTCAACGACCAGCACCTTGCGATGCCGCTCGTGTTTTTTCAAATGGTCGACGAGCGTTGCGGATTTTGGTTTTAGCTTTCCAGCGACCACGGCCCAGTATTGCTTTTCAACAGTGCCCTTGCGGAATTGTTCGGACAGCCGAGCGGCGGCCTTCGACGTACGGGCAAACAACGTCACACCAGTGACTGGCGCGTCGAGACGGCTGACCGTGCCGAGATAGACGTTGCCCGGCTTGTCGTATTTCTTTTTGAGGTACTCTTTCGCCTGAAGCAACAGGCTATCTTTCCCACTCGCGACGCCCATCGTCGGCAAGCCAGCCGGTTTGACGACGGCCAACAGATGATTATCCTCGTAAATCACGCTGAGTTTTGACATGGTCAGAGAACGGTTGCCTGCTTCCCCAGTGAAGTATCTTGAAAAGATGGTGATCGCATTCTTGCAAATCTAGCGGACTTTGCAACATGCTGGATGAAGTTCTTCCTGGTTGTTCAGCCTTTCGCAATCGGCGACCAGTTGGATGGAGGAACTCAAATGGTTATCTTCAGCGTTGACGTCCATTTGTCACATTGTACCAAACTCGCACTGATTTCAATCTGCGATGTTGTACGAAACAGGCCAGCGATTGATTCTTGCCAGCGGTTCTCCGCGCCGTTGTAAATTGCTGGCCGAAGGCGGGTACCAGTTCGAAGTCGTCCGTCCCGATGACACGGCAGAATGCGGAATCTGCGGCCGTGAAACGCCGCCGGAATTGGTTGCCCGATTGGCGCATCAAAAAGCTGGGGACGTTGCCAGGAGGATGGACAACGCACTGGTCATCGGTGCCGATACGGTCGCTGAGTGTTGTGGCCAAATCTTGGGAAAGCCAACGAACAGAAGCCATGCCAAAGAGATGTTGAAATTGATGAGGGGCCGTGTGCATCACGTTTACACAGGAGTTTGTCTTTGGCAGAAACCGGGCGACGAAACACTTGCAAATGTCGACTCCACGAAACTCCAGATGGACGATGTGACGGACGACGATTTGGAAGCTTATCTTGACACGGGCGACTGGCAGGGCAAAGCCGGTGCGTTCGGCTATCAAGACGGCCACGATTGGATTCACATCGTGCACGGCAGCGAATCGAACGTCGTGGGCTTGCCAATGGAGTTGCTCGAAGAGATGCTGGCCGAGTTCAACGCCAGGCATGGATAAACAGATTAACTTTCCATGGCTCGGCATCGATCCGGTAGTTTTGCCATGAGATTCCGGCTTTGGTTGCCAGGTCCGCCAATTGGTTGCGATCCCGGTAAATCAGATACCAATTGCCAATCCATTCCATGTATGCCCGAGACGGATTGTTCGTGCCAAAGTTGAACGCGTACATTTCCCCACCTGGCGCCAGCGACTGATACATCAATTGCAGCATCCGGACCGCATGGGCCTCGTCCAGGTAATCGAACAGCCCCGAACAAAAGACAAAGTTTGAATTCGCCATCGCATCGACCACCGAGTTCTTCATCGATAGCCGAAAGAGGTTTTCGCGAACCGGGTGAACTTGCTCGTCTGCCAAGCGCGGCACGATTCCGTGTGTCGCATGTTCCAAAGCGGCCGGATCGAGGTCCAACAAAACAATTTCCAGTCGCTCGCGGTCTTCTTTCCAAAGCTCGTCCACGGCACGCGAGATCTCAACCGCCGGGCCGGACCCAATGCTAAGGATCTTGCAGGTCGACTCACTGGCTCGGATGCATCTGACGATCTTTTTCGTCAACAAATCAGTGCGACTGCGAACAGCGTGTGGGGCGTGTTGTCGCTGAAAATAAACATCGTAAGCGTGTCCCAGGCCGTCATCACATTGCCAACCATCACAAATCTTTTGCAGCATTTCGAAATCGCCAGCGTATCCCCGAGGTTTCATACGGGCGTGATTTTGCAGCCAACCTCTTTCAAAGTACATTTCATTCATCCGCCAAATAACGCCAGACGGAATTCGATTGGCTTCTCCCCAAAGATTCGTTTCGGCCAGGCGTGCGAGCAATCCGTCCATGAATTCACATGTCGTCTCGACCGTCCAGTCGTAGAGGTTCATCGAGAGACCATACTCGCTCGTCTCCATGACCGCGGTCTTGCCCTCCGCCAGATCAGCGAGGTACTCGTAAATGTCGTGGAACGATTGAGGCATGATTGAGAGAATGACGAAATACCCAATGACGAAGGAATGACGAAATCCGAATAGAGTCACAAGAAAGACATTGGATCGATCAGTGCCTGTCGGACTTTCGGGTTTTGATCATTCGTACTTCCTTCGTCATTGGGTATTTCGTCATTAGGTATTTCCTCCACCGGCAGGTATTATTTTTAGCCGAAATTCGGTATCGTGTTCCCAACACTCTATCACAACGGAATTGCGGGACCTTCGTGTATGTTTGATTTTATTCTGGCTGGACTTGTGGCGCTCTTGTTTCTGGCGTTGATGGAAATCGTGCTGGGCATCGACAACATTGTTTTCATCGCGGTGATTACCGAGCGGCTGCCAGAACAACAGCGGCCGAAAGCTCGCAAGGTCGGATTAATCGTCGCTCTCGTCATGCGGCTGGCGCTGTTGTTGGTACTGGGTGCGATCATGAGTTTGAATTCGATCTCGCTGTTCGAGCTTTCATCTGTCGGAATCGATGCCAATTGGTTCGCGCGCGAAGTGCCGCATGAACTCGACGACATGCCCGACGAAGTGAAAAAAGAAGTTGTAAGACATTTCGAGCAAGATGCGCAAAAGCATATCGACGAGATCAACCAGTTTTCGTTGCGCGATTTGGTACTGCTGCTCGGCGGGTTGTTTTTGATCGGCAAGAGTGTCGTTGAGATTCACGAGCAAACCGAAGGCGGGCACGAAAAGGAGACCAAGCGAGCCGCGAGTTTCGCCAGTGCGCTGGTTCAAATCGCGTTGCTAGACATGGTGTTTTCCCTTGACTCGGTGATCACGGCGATTGGGATGGTGAACACCGAGGACAACTATTGGGGCGGCATCGGCATCATGGTCACGGCGATCGTCATCGCGGTCGGCGTGATGCTGGCGTTTGCCAACCCGGTTAGCGATTTTGTGTGGCGGAATCCGACAGTGAAAATGCTGGCGCTCAGCTTTTTGATCCTGATCGGCATCCTACTGGTGTCGGATTCGATCGGTGCCCACATTCCCAAGGGATACATCTATTTTGCGATGGCGTTTGCGTTAATCGTGGAAATGTTGAACCTGCGCGTCCGCACGAAAAAGACGACAATCGCTGCCCATGACGCCTAGGATGGTCGTTTCGGAACAGAAGCAAACTAAGCAGCTCGGCTTTATATTCTTGGTTTGCTTCTGTTCATATTCCTATTGATAGGATGACGCGGGAACCCGAAAATAGTATCCATCGTCATCTTTCAAAAGAACTGGGAACCATGCGTTTTTCATTGACCGCCAAATTGGTTTGCATGTCCTTCGCGGCAATTCTTCTTTCTCCTTCCTTTTCATCGACGGCAGACGACAATTGGTTGCCCGTGCCGAATCTAAGATGGCGCGTTCCGACTTCGAATGATCCGACCGACGAAGAGTTGATCAAGAAGATTCACTCGCGATTCGCGAGGATAGAGATTACTGCGATCCCGAATTTCAGAGCGCTACCGGTCGGAGACATCGTTTTAATGCGGACTCCCAACCAAGTCACCGCGATTAACTTTGCAAATGGAAAACGCGTGTGGGAGTTCCCTTGGGATGTGGAAGTTACCTATCAGGCAATTGACGTACCGACAATTCGGGTAGCTCGCGCCGCGGCACGTCAGGCGTTTCTTAAGCAGCGATTGTGGGACGATCAAATCTACGCGGACTTGTCGACAGATGGAAAACGCGTGTTCTTCCTCGATGGCCTGGATGTGGCGCACACGGCGTTTCCGATGCGAGTTGGTCTTGGAGGCCGCGTCGCTCCGGATCATCCGCGGCCTTATAACAGGCTGGTTGCCTTAGAGCCGGCGCGAGAGGGCGCGATCGTGTGGCAAATTGGCGGCGGAAAAGGCGATGGGCTGTCCGATGAGCCAAAGGCCGTTGAGGCGTTTTTTCTTAGTGCGCCAGTGGTCGCCGACGGTGGGCTGTGTGTGCTTGCTGAGCAAAAAACGAAAATCCACTTGTTTATCATCGACCCGGCAAGCGGTGCACTGAATAAATCGACCGAGTTGATGGACGTCGGTGAACAAACCGTTCTCCGGTCGCACATCCGTCGACTGGCCGGAGCCAAGCCCGTAGTTACAAAAGACTATATTGTTTGTCCGACGTCGAGTGGTAGGGTCTTTGGCGTATCGACAGACAAGTACAAGGTGAAATGGACCTTCGAATACGAACGGGACAACCTGCTGTTACCCCGCGTATTCACAAGGATCGAACGGCCATCCGTAGTCGGCAAACGCTGGTCCCATGCCGGAGCAATCGTTCTCGGTGAGCGAGTGCTGGTGACGGCAATGGATTCGAGGAAACTGCATTGCCTGAATTTGAAAACGGGCAAACCTGCTTGGGACGCTCGTGATCGCGGCGATACCATGTTCATTGAAACTCCGGATGAGGACAGCGTTCTGCTGGTCGGCGAACAAGAGATTGAAGCGATCGGCGCTTCCGATGGAAAGCCAAAGTGGAAAGAAGCGTTGAAGCTGCCGGCCCCGCCAAGTGGCCGAGGATATACAAAGGATGGATCCTACTATTTGCCAACCGCGGAAATGGAAGTTTTGAGAATCGACCTTGCCAAACAAACCATTGTCGATCGAGTGAAGACCGAGTTTCCGCTGGGCAACATTGTTCCACACAAAAACGACATCCTCTCGCAAGGCACCGACTGGCTTGCCACATTCCCCGCCGACAAATGACAAAATCTGCGATCCATCCACCGCAACTCAATCCGACGCCCATCTTTGAGCATTTCCGTGGCAGTTACGGTTCGGAACTCTTGACGGCGGCCGTGGCGCATTTCAATGTGTTCGAACGGTTATCGAATGCGCCGTGTGATCTTGATGAGTTACGCGCGAGCCTGGGACTCGAACCGCGGCCTGCAATCGTTCTGTTCACCGCCCTGAGAGCATTCGGCTTGATGACCAAAGGGGCGGACGACCGGTTCTCGTTGACGGAAATGGCACGCCAGCATTTGGTTCCCGGCGCGGACTTCGACGTGGGCGACTACGTCGGCCTGGCGGCGAATAGCCCCGGTGTGTTGGAAATGGTCGAACGTTTGAAAACGAACCGGCCGGCTGGAACGGACGACGAGGGACAATCGGGTGCGGCGTTCATTTATCGTGACGGAATCAAATCGGCCATGGAACAGCAAGACCTTGCCCGGCATTTTACGTTGGCACTGGCCGGGCGAGCGAAAAACGTTGCGCCGTTTCTCGCCGAGCAACTTTCACTCGATGGCACCTCCAAGATCCTTGACGTGGGCGGCGGAACGGGGATTTACAGCATCGCACTTTTGCAGAAAAACGCAGGGCTTCGCGCCGTGGTGCTGGACCGTCCGGAAGTATTGAAAGTCGCGGCGGAGATGGCGGACCAGTATGGTGTGGCGAATCGGCTCGAACTACTTGCGGGCGA
>CAYFJO010000060.1:0-36200 GCA_964343305.1 uncultured Pirellulaceae bacterium
TATCGCTGGTACCGCATCATGGCGCTCGAGACCGGCGACGACGGCATGCAGCGGTTGAGAATCCTTCGCGTCCGCTGGTCGGCCGTGGCAGCGGGAGCCCCCAAGCTGTTCCGCGACGACAATTACACGCGCGACGGCCGCGAAAAGCCGCTCAGCTACGCGATCGCGCCGGGAGCGTGGGTTTACGACGTCAGCCGCGGGTGGGCCGACACCATCCCGACCGGCGGGCACATCGGCGCCGATCACCCGCGAAAAATCAGAGTCGTCTCGCACGCCGATCGGGGTACGCAGTTCGACTTCGCCGCCGGCGACAAAATCGAGCAGGCGGTCGGGCCCGATCCCTGGCATCCCGTGCCGATTCGCATCCGCCAGTTCGACCAGATGCCGACGACGATGAACGGAGGCACGATTCAGATCGAACAGCACGGCCGCGTTCAGGTTCCGCACGCGCTTCTCATCACTGGCATCACACGATCGCTCGATGACCTCCCGCGTCGCAAGGACCGAAAACCCGCGTTCAACGATCTGATCAGCCTGCAGAGCGTTTCGCACACGGGCATCCGCTTCAACAGCCCTGTGCTCGAGACGGCCATACTCTTCGACCAGCCGGGCGGCAACGTACAGCCGATCCGTTGGCGGCGGACCACCGGCGGCACCAGCGCACTGTACGTCGAGCCCAGCGGCGACGGAGCCGGTGACCTGGTCTTCGAAGGCGGTCATTTGAACCTCAAGAACCACGGCGTCAAGCGCGCCGGCGGATTGTCGGGGACGGACAGGCCGGCCAAAAACCTACGCGGCATCAACGTCCGTGTGCCGGCAGGCGAGACCACGCTCGACGTCAAATTTCCCGCCGCTGAAACCGACGCCGACTACTCGCTGATCGTCCAGCCGAACTGGCTTACAATGGACCGTGTGGCGCGGAAGCGGGCTGACGGTTTTTCCGTCGAGTTTTCGCAGCCGGCCCCGACCAAGGCGACGATCGATTGGCAACTGATCCGCTGAACGCCCGCTGCCGTACGGGATTTCTCGGCCTAGTCGAGGCGGACGGCTTCACCCCACGAGTGACCCTGGTCAGGGAGCGAACGCCTGCATCGAGTTGACGATTCGGAAGTCCAGCCCGCCACGGATTCCCCAGTTGGGGAAGTACTGGAGCTTGACATAGCCGTCTTCGACTGTCATTCCGGGTATCCGGTCGATCTCAATCTGTTTGCCGTTGACGGACTTAACCAGGAAACCTCGCGTGCTGCCGTCGCCGTCCGTGGTCAGGAGCAGCTTGCCGACGAGGTCCGCGTCGTCTGGTATCGGAGTGTCGACAATCAATGCGTCGAGGGAATCGCCCCGTGCGGTGCTGAGGGTTCCTGTAACGGCGCCGCTATAAGCCGCCGCGCCCTCAAGCGGCTGCTGGCTCGTCTTGAGTCGTTTCGCGTCGGCCATGTAAAGCATGACATCGCGTCCCGTGGCTGACCGGTGACTCTTTCTGTTTGACACGTAGGCGAAGTGTCCGCTAAGGGACTGGCCCTTCGTCCGGATCACACCGTTTTCGTCCAGGGTCGACAGGATCGTGTCAGTGCGGTCGGAGAAAGCGACCCGGACGGTGACCGCCATGGGGGAGGCATGTTCGGCGGGAATAAGGCTGACCGAACGAATTCGCGGCGTGCCGGCGTGCGGCTCGTGAACCGCCACAAACACCGACTCAGGTCCGCTGCGCCGCACGTCCAAAAAGGTCTGCATGCCCTTGCGCCTGATGCCCGGTCCCTGCGCGAGACTGACTTCCGTGCCTGCCGCAGGCAGGATCGTGGTGCGAACGGCCTCGCCAGCCGCAGTTCTGAATTCCGCCCACCATGATGCATCGGTCTTTGCCGAGCGAAATTGTTCGAGCCATTCGTGGCGTTTCCCGCGCTGCGGCTTGAGTGCCAGAGAGGTCGTTACCGTGTAGTCGTCCTGAAGCGGGCCGTGAAGCATCCAGTCGTGGGTGGCGCCGCCGCGAATGCGGAAAATGTCCACGAGATAGACACCATCACCGTCGATCTCGACCAACACAAGCGTGCGGCGATAAAGGTCGACCAGGTCTGACGGATACGCACGATGACCATCGGCCTCGACGATCTGGATCCCCGGACCATCCGTGGAAAACAGACGAAGCTGTCCATCGGTGAGCGTGGTGCCGTACTGGAAGCGCGTGCGGGCAATCCAGAAGTTCTCAACACCGGGTACCCGGTCGATGTCGGAGAATTTGCGCCTGGGCGCGTTGCCCCGTCGGAACTGGTTCTGTTCGTCCACCACAACGGTATTGTGCGCTGCCGTGCTGGCGGCCCAGGCCCTGTTGTCGATCCCATAGTAGTCGGTTTCCGACAACAGTTCCTTGTTCCTGGCCCACAAAAAAAAGTTGAGGCTGTCTTTGTGTTCGTGACCCATCGTGCCGGAAAAATGCAGGTGGGCCTGGACTTGCCCCTCTCCCTGCCCGCGGCCGAGGACGGCATGCCCAACCCAAGTATGGAGGACATGGCGGGATTCGACGGGTCGGTAATTCTTCAACACGCCATAGCAGTCGAAGCGTTCGGCGGTGTTGGTCTTCCAGTGCGTGTCGTGGACGGCAGCATAGTGTCCATTGGGCAGGACCCACTTCTGCATCTGGAGGGCGGCGCCGTCCAGCAACGGCTGATAGCGGGCTCGAAAATCGACATCATCGAAGCGGGCACCATCCACAGGGTCTTTGTATCCGAACGGATCAGAGTAGGAAGCGAGGCAGACTTTGGGATAATAAACGGCCAACCGGCCCGTGATCTGCATGTGGTAGCTGGGCGAGCCCTCGTGCCAGAACATACTGGGGTAGTATGACATCTTTCGCAAGCCATCGCCGAAGCGGATGGCCCTGTGTACAAGCTCGGGATCGCCCAAGGCCTGGCCCCACACCAGCATACCGAGGAGCAGATTGGCATCGGTGTTCTGGTACATCAGTGGGTAGCGGTCTGCGATCTCGAGGTTGGCGTAAAGGAGATCTCGCTCGATCTTCAGACGAACGTCATACCCCAACTCCCCAGCCAATTTCTCCATCTGCCCACTGGCCGCGATCTGGTCGTAAGCCAGGACAAGGGGGTGGGAGATCTGCAGGTCATTCGGATGCCAGTCACTCCAAAAGGCACCGTAATGAGGTGGCATTTTGACACCGAAAAGGGGCATCACGACGTCATGGGGATAAGTCTCCTTCCCCTGCCTGTCAAAATAGGGCCAGACGCCAATGACCTCGGCATAGCGGTCCAGGATGACAGCGGCCTTATAGGCGTACCTGAGTTCCCCGGTCCGAGCATAACTGTGCGCCAGGCGCCGAAGCACTTCCAGCATCAGGGCGTTGTCTCCACGGCGAGCGCCTTGCTGGTCGATGTGCGAACGCAGCACCTTGTTGGATTTGCCCACCCAGTCATCGGCTTTGACCTTGCTCCACACCAGGGACCAGACGGCGTGATCGGCGGGATAGACGGGATGCGAGACGTCGTACTTGCGCAGGCGGGGCAACTTCGGGGCGAAATCAGCGGCCGGAACTGGCTGTGCCTGGAGGCCTCCCAGGACTACAAGAATCGAGAGCAAAAACGTCGGTGTATTCATGTCTCGACTCCTCAGTTCCGTATGCAGGTGCATAATTCACTCGAAAAAGGCCGCAAAGTCCGTGATTAACAAGAATTTAGAGCAATTGGAATTCAATCGCAATCTGCTGCAAGTGATTGTAAGAATTCGCAGACGATAGTAGTCCTTCGTTTCCGTAAGCGAAATGTACTTGGAGGATGCTTCGACCTAGCCAAACATCCGAGCGATGATTGTCACTGCTTAATTGACGCTGGGCTGCCGCCGAGAATCCGTCGAATCTGCTCGAGCGGGTCGCTTCAGCCCAAGTGCCACTGATGTGTTTGGAAAAGGGGTCAGGAACAATTGTGCGAAGCACCCGAACCCACCCTAACGCGACATAGAACAACCCGAAATAGGAAACTTCCATGAAACGGCGGATTCCGAACCTCGGGAGATGCTATATGTTCGCGTGGCAAGTACGCCGAAGAGAGTAGCACCTCCCACTACGTCACCACCGTCGGAGTCAATCGATAGTTGTCTAGCTTCTTGCTCGATCGTGCGCAAAAACTCACGATCGTCCATCTTTGCTGACATCGACCATTACCTATCGTTTCGGCGGATTCGCTTCTCGAACGACTGCACCGTCAGTGTCGCTGAGCACCAGCAGCGAAAACTTCTGAACAAAGTCCAGCTCGTTCGTGTTCAACGATGTGTAGTCGAAGCGGCCGCGGAGATCCGTGTAGCCATCCTTGTAGAACTTGATTTGGCCGTTTTGGTTTTGGGCGTAGACCTTGACGTACGTCTTGGAAATCGGCTTGCCGGTCTTGGCGTGAGTGACGCGGACTTGGCCGTAGTTTTCGATCGTCTGTACGTTCAACGAATTGGAGTAGTAGGCCTGCTGCTTGGTTTGGCCGGCGGCTTTGATTTCAACCAGGACGTTGCTGCTGTGCAGGGCTTCGGGCAGTTCGAAGGTAACGCTATTTTGCACGGCGTCGAGCTTCATCACGGTTGTCTGGTTCGGCGTGATGTACGAGAACTGGCCCGTGTACTGCTGAACGAATGGATTGCGGCTGAACAGCAGTTCGATGTCCATCAGGTAGTAGTTGACCGTGACGGATGCGAGGTTCTGATAGTTCAGATTGACCTTCTTCGACTCGACTTTGAAATCGAAGTTCGGTTGGGTGGCCGCCAGGTTAGTTTGCGTTTCTGTGCGGTTCTCGTCGTCGATCACCTTGGTGTCGCCGCTTTCGATTTCGTCTAGCTGCGACGTGATGGCGACAAACGAGTTGCGCCAGCGATCGACCGGATGATCGGCGTAGCGGGCGGCGATGTCGCGAGCCTGGCCGACGTCTTGCAGGTACAGCGCCACGTAGGCAGCCGCGTAGTCGTATTGCATCCGCGTGGCCAGGTTGTCGACGTTGACTTGGTCGAAGGACCCAATCGCTTCCTCGACACGGTCTTGCAGCAGCAGGTAATAGGTGACGGCCATCAGATCGTCGTCTGAGAGCGTGCGGTGGTAGCTGAGCACCTTGAGCAAACGATTGTACTGACCTTCGAAGCGGTTGTTCAAAATCTGCCGCCGACGGCCGAGTTGATGGGCGCGGGCGTTGACCAACGGTTTGTACTCCATGTGCTCGTACGTCTTGCGGACGACCGGGTCGACCGTGACCAGCGTGCTGTCCAACGAACTGCCGCAGCGATTGATGTAGCCGCTGTGCTGCAAATACTCGCGAATGGCCGCCACGACGTCATGCTTGATGCCGTACGACCATAGCGTGTTGTTGTACACGTGCCGCTCGGCCAGCAAGTCGATCACCGTTTGGAAAAACCGCTTGTCCTGCATCCGGAAGGCGATCTTGTCGAGGTTGGTGCGGTTCAGGTTGTTGGTCTTGAGATAGGCGATCACATCTTCGGTCGAACCGTGCTGCGAAATGTACGCCCACGACGTGCGGTCGATCTTGCTCGGCTCGCTGACCACGTTGAACGTGAACGCTTCGGCGAACGCCATCAGCTCTTCGTTCTGGGCGACGTGAACCGGATAGTGCGGGAATTTGCCGGGAGCTGGGAAGTAGAAATAGTATTCGACCGTTTGCGTGTTGTAGGGAGCAAGTTGGATGTGGACGCTGCGTGTCTCTTTGCTGTTCAAGACGGGCAACGCACCGAGTGGGATCTGCAACAACACGTCCAACTTGCGCGGCGAAGACGTCGGATTGGTCACGACGACTTGGGCACCATAGACCGTGTGTACCAGGAATTCGTCGTTGACGTACTTGTCGTAACGCTGGTTGTTCTCATGGCGATAGCGATCGTCCCGGCGGAAGAAATTCTGGCTGACCAGGATCGGCGTGTTGCCGGCCTCGTCACTGACGGGCTTGATTTCTTCGTGAAACGCAACGATCGGGCCACCCGACTTGAGCGTCATCTTCGCACCGTCAAATCCGCTTTCATGTTCGGGCGACGACGGCGGTAAGTCGAGCACCGAGAGGGCAAACATCATCTCGGTAAAATTGCGAGACGCTTCGGCCAGGTGCACGGAATAGAATGGCTGCCCTGGATCGTGCTTCGCATAGTCATTCCAAAACGCGTTGACGGTCACCAGGTTGGCATTCTGCTGGTGGATCGCCAACTTGTAATAATTGTTCTCGACCCATTCCTGGGTCTTGTCGAGCTTGCGATAGAACTGACGAGCATTCGCACGGCGAGCTTCGTCGCGTCCGAAATAGCCGGCTCGGTCACGAGACATGCTCGAACTGCGTTCTTCCGCCTCAGCCTTCTTGTTGGCCTTTTCCTTGGCGCGATTGCTTTCGCGACCGGCGGACTGGTGAGGCTTGGCTTTGGGCTCACCGAATGGATCTGGTGCCGCTGGCGGAGTGGCTGGCATGCCGTCCGCATCATCTGCGCTGGCGTCAGAGCCATCGCCGCCAAACGCCTTGCCGTTTGCATTGTTTCCCGATGCTGGCCGGCGTGGTGCGTTCTTGGTCAAGGCTTTCAATTGATCACCAAGCTCTTGAAGCTCTTCGGTCTTCGCCGATTCGAAATCGAATTCGTCCTCGGTTTCCAAGGCACTGCCTTTCAGCGCCGTGTGGAACAGGTGATTGAATCGATCCGTGTCGGGTGGAATCAGATCGAACAGATCATTGATGTGACGCGACGTGTGACGCGATTCTCCGTCGATGCGTTGCGACAGCAGAATGCGTTCGACGGTGTTCAATTGCGCGTGATTCCACGGTTTGAGATACTCGTCGATTGTGTCGTCTGCCAATAACCAGCGATCAAGAAACGTCTTGTCTTTTTTGTTCGCCAGGTAGGGCTTGATCGCCGTGTTGAAAAACTTCGTGTCCTTTTGCGAAATGAAGAACGCCAACTCATGGCAGGCATATTTTGAATAGAGCGTGCGTTTCTCTTCGTCCTTGAGTTTGTGCCAGCCAAGGACGAAGCTGAATTCGAGCAGCTTCGGATCGTTGGACAGCGTGGCATACAGCGTGTAGACGCTCGCGAGATTGTCGTACGCCTGGAAGCGGCTGGTCGTGATGTCGGACAACACAAAGTCGTTCTTCGGCCGGACGACGGTGATTTGCTTTTGCTGGGTGAAGTGTTTCGACGGATCCAACCCGTGTGCCAAACGCAGATCGTTCATTTCGGGTTTGGTTTCGGGCAGCGACACGCTGCGATAAACGGTCGTCGTCGGATCGCAGGCGACGAGATGAATGTGTTGATTGGAGTCCAGCAAATCGCGCTGGATCGTGACCACGCCTTTTTCGTCCGGTGTCAGGTTGACCAACACCGCGGTCGATTGCTTGAGGAAGTCCAGATTCGCAAAGTCTTGCGCACTGCCCGTGGATGGGCGTTTTTTTCCGCCGCGGCTGCCGCCGGACTCTTTGTCCGAGCCGACGCTGCCGAAATCTTCGCCCGCTTTGGCGTCCTGATGGCCAGTTTCGGTGCTACGAATGGCCCACGGATTCAACAACAAGCTGGGACGCTCAAGCATGTTGCCGGGAAACTTCTTGGCGTAACGGCGATCGATAATGTAACGATACTCGTCGCCAATATTTCGACCGGCAACGTACAGCGACTCTTTCTTTGGCACCGACAGCACATACGGCTCGGCGTCCGCGACGCGGCCTAGATTTGCGAACGCGGAAAACGCCGGGCGATAGCGAGTGGCAAACACGTGCACGCGCGAAAACTCTGTGGCGTTGGCGAGCGAAATACTGATCGCGTCGTCCCCCACTTTGACGTCGTCCACTTGCAAAGGACTCGCTCCCCGCACTTCCAGTTGCCGGTTTTCGCTCAGCACAAATCGATCGCGCACTTCGCCTTCGGACAAACGCAATTGAATTCGCGTTCCATCGTGTTTGAGCAACAGATCGTAATCACCGCGCGGAAGTTTGCTGACTTGCAGCAATCCGTCTTTGATCGCACAGGCATCGAATCGATCGGCAACGAACGTTCCGCCGCGCAGCTCGAGCAACGAGATTTCGTCGCGGGCCGGTTTGTCGCTGGATCCCATGTAAGGAATGTTCACGGCATCGCCGGCCAGACCGTGAACCGACTGGTATCGCGAATGATCGTCGGATCGCAAGTCCCACGCGTGCGACGTTCCTTGTGGGCCCGTCGCCGTCACTTGGGTGATGCCCTTCAGTGCACCAAGATGAACTCGACCGTTTTCGTCCGTTTGCAGTGCGATACTTACGCGGTCGACAAAGTCACGATGCTTGATCGAGACGTTCACTTCGCGATCCGCCTTGGCTTCGCCCGATTTGCCGAGCACGTCAATGAAGTACTTGCCATCGATCGATAGGAAGTGCAAATCTTCGGTCTTTTCCGTCCCGTCAATCTGGTTCAGTGCAAAGTTGTTGCTGGCAGCAAGATCGACCTTCTTGTCTTGGCTGAGGTTTTGCACCTTGGCCCGCAGCGTGAAACTGATCTGGGACAGTCGTTTGGGAGTCGAGAAATCGTAAATCGATTCGCGGTCCTCGGCCAATTCAAAGTCGCTGACTTCTTTGGACGACGAGATGCCGCCCAAGTCCGTCGAATTGATGACCAGTTTGACCTCTTCCAGGATGCTGATCGTGACCGGCACGCCGTTTAGATAGAGCGCCGGGCGCACGATGACTTTGGCCTTTTGACGATTGAGCAGCGATGCGCGATCGACGTAGATGCCGGCAGTCAACGAGTAGTTTTCGGATTCGTGCGAGAAACTGTCGAGAGTCGAAAAGCCATTGCTGGACAAAATGATTTGCTGCCGACCCGGGCCGTTGCTGAACGGCACGGTGATCAATCCGTCTTCGTCGGTTTTGTATTCGTGTCCCGCGAGCCACATCGTCGCCTTGTCGAGCTTCTTGTTCCTTTCGTCGAGCACAGTGAAGATCTGGCCGGCTGTGCTGGTGCGTGTGAGGAATCGCAACTTGCCCTTTCGCACGACGGCGCGGCTACTTTTGCCGTTGCCGATGAAGTCAATCACATAGACGCCCCGGCCTTCGCACTGCGGGAATTCAAAATGCCGTTTGACCCGGCGCAACGGCGGCTCGGTGTATTCGAAAGTCTTTTCATCGTTCGCCACGAGACCGTCGAGATTGATGTCGGTGTCGATCTCGCGCATCGATTCGCGATAGAAATTCTGTGTGTTGATCTCGTAAACTTTGACGATCAGCGATTTGACATTCTTGATGCTCACATCGAGGCTGACGGGGTCGTCCGGACTGAAAAGCGGACTGTTGGTGAACGCGAAGTCCAGATCGATGCGCTGCTTGAGTTGCTGATATCGCTCCGGCGGCAACATCGAATACCATTGCTCGGGCTCACCCAGACCGTTGACGATCTTAGTCTCGGCAAAGTTGTATTTCAGGTACAGATCGTTGATCCATTCCTCGTATGGTTTGTACGATTTCTCGCTGACGAAGAAATGATGCAGATAACTGCGGACGAGCGGTTCGTCATTGCCAACGGGCGGCAGCATTGTGAAGTTTTGATAATTGGCACTCAGATTTGCGGCGTATCGGCGGCTGGTCTCGCGTTTCATGAAATCGGAGTTGATGTAACTGACGTGACGCGGCAATGCGATGTACGTCATGAAGCGATCTTTGTCGAACTTGCCATTGGCCCGATCGTGCACCAGACGATGATAAAGGACGTGGGCTTTGAGCGAATTGTGAGCAGGTATCAACGTGGTGACAAACTTCCACAGTCGATCGAGGTAGGCTTCGCGCGCGACGGCGTCGTATTGCCAGTCGACGTCGTTCGCCGGATGGAGCTTGGTGAGGTACGTGTTGACGAAATGTGTCTGGTTGCGGAGATCGGGCTTCAGTTTCAACAGCGCGTCGAGCTGCGTCTTGAGCAACTGACGATGAATGTTCGCTCCGCCGAATCCCTTGCTGTACTTGTAGTTCAAGTCCTCGACAATCAGCTCGGGAAGCGTTTCATAGTCGGGCCGCGCCAAGCGTTGAATCAAATGCCGCCGATCGTCCGCATTCAGCTTTTCGTCGACCAACCAATCGAGCGCCGAGTTTTCGAAGCCTTGCAAGTTGTTGTAGCGAGCGAACGCATTCGCGGCGAGTCGCTGGCGACCGATCAGCTTTTGATCCAACGAAGTTGGCCGATTGGGCTTGAAGCCCAACGTCTCGCGCTGATGATTGAAACCGAGCCCCAGTTCCTTGCGAATGAACTCCAACGACTTGGCAGGATCCTTGTCATACGTGAGCAGCGCCTGGCGATAGCGAATCTCGTTGACCAAGCCGGTGTAATTGTGTCGTTTGATCCAGGCGGCGAGCATTTCGTCGACTTTGTCGAATTGCTCATTATTCTGATAATGCAGGCAGTGGTAGTAATAATACGCCTCGGTCCCTGGAATGAGTTGCTTCAGTGGCACGGAGCGATCTTTGGCCAGCGAAAAATCTTCAATGAATCCAATTTCGCCAGCATGAGCATTGGCGACGGCAAATGCGAACAACAAGACCACTAGAGATTCAACGCGTTTCATGGAAAGACTCCAAATTGCGAATCGGCGGGATTAGAGGCGATCAAGATAGTTTACCAGCGCACAAAGGCTGCGGCAGAGTTTGACGCGCGATTGGAGGAGAAAGTTCCGACACAACAGTCGAAGAACAGCAGCCCGACGCGGCAACGGTCACGAATAGCACGGATAGAGTAGAAACTCCGCTAGTGGCAGTTCAGCCTGCGAAAGTTCTTTCTGATTCTGAGACTTCCGCCCTGCCATTAATCCAAGCCACGCAGCAAGACGTCTGCGGCCCGCTTTCGCGAGTCTTTGTTTAGTTGCTGTTGCTCATCGATTAGCGATTGGACGTACGAAATCAGCCAATCGTAGTCTTCTTCGTGCTCGATAAGCTGGAAGGACTTGTTGAGCAGTTTTAGTTTTCGTTGAAGCCCCTTGTCGTCGGGATGAACGGTGATCAATGCCGAAGCGGTGGCGATTTGTAGACTGACCTCGTCCGAGGTTTTCAGTGTTTGCAACAAGGCTTCAATCGCGAACTCAGCATTTGGATTAAGTGATTCGATTGCTTTAGTCGCAGTGATGCGAACTTCGATGTTTTCATCATGTTGCAATCGATCGAGTAGATATGCGCGTGTTGTCGGCGATTGCGAACGCAAACGGGCCATCGCCAACGTCAATTGAGATCGTACAAGCGGACGTGCGTGCTCGCGAAGTGAGGCAAACAACTCGGGTGCAAAGATGTCCGATCGTTTGATGCGCCTCAGCAACCATGCGATGTGGCTGCCACAAAGATCGTGGTTGATGGCGTAGGCCAGGGCCGTGGCAAGATGGTCGTCCGCTTCGTGTCCCCACATCACGGCAATCGCGTATTGTCGGATCTTCAAATTCTCATCTAGCAACTTTGGCACGATGTGTCGCGCCCAATCCTCTTCAGGCATTCGCCGACGCAGCGATTGCATAAACCCGATGCGAATCTCTAGAGAGTCTTCGTCCAATTCCGTTTGCTTGACATTCGGTTGTGGCTCCCATGTCCACGCAACTGCGCCCGTCAAGAGCAAAACTACAAACGCGTTGGCGATGTAACGAAACATCGATTGCCAATCGTGTCATTCGGGTTGACCGACGTCGACTTGCGACCAATCGAAATCGGTTTTGTCTTCTTGGATTTCTTCGAGAGCCTTCTTGGCACACATCAGATCGCATTGCTTGACGACGACCGCAACGTCGCCCGGGGCTTCGGCTTTGAAACCGGAAACGAAGCCACCTTCAACTTCACTCGAAATACCGCGCAGTTGGAGTTGGCCCGCAATGATGCTCGCTTCGACTTCGGTGGCAACGCGGACAATAACTTGTGGGGCATTCGGGTCGTCGGTCATGAGAGGCTCCTACATTGCAAAAACAATTGTCTCGATTGTTCCCTGAGCAATTGAGACAATTGCTCTACACTGCAGCTTATCGCGAGCCCCCTTTTTCATCAACAGCGGCGTCCGTAGTGAGCGTCCCTACATCTTCCTGAGCTTCGCCGCTATGATGACGTAACGAAGCGTCCAACGGAGACAGCAATGACAGCAAACGACCTCAAAGTGACGATCAATGGTACGGGGTTCGCCGGCGATTATACCGCACGGACTTATGGCATGATTCCCCACAAGAACGGCCTGAATATTAATCTCGCTGGTGTGACATCTGGTCGAATTGAAAACGCGACGGCATTCGCCGAAAAGCACGGAATCGGTCAGGCGTTCACAAGTCACAGCGAAATGGTTCAGCAAGTCCAGCCGCACATCGACAACGTGGCTTGCGCGAATTTCGCTCACGGGCAATACACGATCGAAGCCGCCGAGGCGGGCGTGAAAGTGATTGTGCTTGAGAAGCCACCCGTCATCTGGCCAGGCTATGTGGATGGACGAGAGGCAGATGCGGCGACACGCAAACGCGAGTCGATGGATTACTTGGCGAGCGTGCTGGACGTTGTGCGAGCGAACAACGCGAAACTTCTGTACGCGGAAGACTTCGTTTACGTCGATGGCGTGAAAGGACTGGTCGAACTGTTGATCGAAGCACAGAAAACCGGCAAAGGAAAAGTGCTCTATCAGCGCGGTGTCTGTGCCCATCAAGGATCACACGCGCCAGCTTATGACACGCCGTCGAAATCAGGCGGCGGGGCGCTGTTCAACAAGGCGTGTCATCCGCTTGGACCTTGTTTGTATTTAAAACAGGTCGAAGGCATCGTCGCCAATGGCAAAGCGATTCGACCAAAGAAAGTCTCCGGCGTGGCGCTGCAAGTTCTCAAACATCAGCCCGAATCGGCTGGCGAACATTTTCGCGTGATCCAAAACGTCGACGACTTTGGCCGCATCACGGTCGTGTTCGAAGATGAAACGGTGGCCGAAGTGCTGGGCTACGACCTCAGCATCAGCGGCATTCGCAACGAACTGTCCGTGATCACCGACTTTGCCCAGTACGACATGCGGATCAATCCCAACAACGAACAGGAGTTGTTCCTGCCCGATGGTTCGGCGGCGGGCGATCTGCTGTTTCGCGAAAAACTGCCGACTCCGCAGGGCACGAGCTTTCCACGGCCGAATCAATTCCACGCGCACGGCTACGTCAACGAAATGAACGACGCGGTTCAGTGTGCGCTGGACGACGATCGCCACCCACAATCCGGGCCGATGATGGCGTGGGACACGATGGCAGTGTTGATGGCGGGGTACGAATCGCACGAGCGACAAGGCGCGTTCATTGACATCAGCGAGTACGCCGAACAGCGTGAGTTCGCTCCACACGAAATGCCAACGCCTCACAAATTCGGACACGTGTTTCAGCGGATGTAAGATTCGGCAGGCCGTAGCACAGGCAGCTTGCCTGTACGGGACAGGCTGCCAGCGCTGGCAGCCTGTGCTACGGAAAAAGCAATGACAACATGTTCTCCTGGTTCAAAAACCGACGACGACGAAAGCTTCTCGCGGAACCTTTTCCCGGAGAATGGCACGACTTCCTGTCGGACAACGTGTACCACTACAAACAACTCAGCGACGATCAACAAGCGAAGTTGCGCGACAATACGCGAATCATCGCCGCGGAAAAGAGTTGGGAAGGCTGCGAAGGGCTCGATGTCACGGAAGAAATGAAAATAACGATCGCCGCCCAAGCGAGCTTGTTGCTGTTGGGCCATGATCCGGGATATTACTTTGACGGCGTCCACAGCGTTCTCATCTTTCCCGACGTCATCACACGATCCGGTCGACAGCAAAGCGGATTGATTGTCGACGAGCGCGAGCACGAGATGCTGGGCGAAGCGTGGCAAGGCGGACCAATCGTGTTGTCTTGGCCCGACGTTTTGGACGGCGGCCGCAACGCAGGCGACGGCCGGAATCTGGTTCTGCACGAGTTCGCGCATCATCTGGACGGTTTGGACGGTGAAATGGGAGGCGCTCCGCCAATGCCCAACCGAGCGGACCAGCAACGCTGGTATCGCGTGACGGAGCGCGAATTCCAACGCCTGGTCGACGCCGCCGAGCAACGCAAAGCAACCCTGTTGGACTACTATGGCGCATCAAACAAGGCAGAATTCTTCGCCGTTTCGACCGAATGTTTTTTCGAACGCCCGCGCGATATGCGCAAGCGGCATCCCGATCTGTACGAAATCCTACACGACTTCTATCGCCAAGATCCCGCGGCGCGAAAGGCTTGACATTCGGGCCGAGGGTTAGAAGAATTTCACTTCACGGCTACCCGCAACAATCCCATGCGGAAGATATATCTGGCGTTGCTCCTCATGCTCATCCACTTTGATGACAAGATTGGCGTCACCCTCAGGCAGGGAGCAATCAAGCTCATAGCGAATCATGGCGACACCAGGGCCAACTTGACACAGCGGCAATTCCATTTCACCAACCAGCAATGTCAAATCTACATTTGCTGAGTATCCAATCGGGGAATTCATGTGAGTCAACGCGATGAAATGGAACAACGGGCAATCGATTATATCAATCGTATCTCACAAAGCCTTGTGACGGAAGCACAATTAGGATTTGGCACGGATGGCATTGTTTGGAGAACGACGCGTCCATCGGCGATCAAGGTCTTTGAAAGGCGAAGGAACTACTCGGATGAATTGGAATGCTATCGAAGACTTCAAATTGCTGGGATTAAAGAGCTTGCCGGGTTCACCATTCTCAACCTTGAAGGGTTCGATGACGATTTAATGATCGTCGAAATGAGCATTGTACGACCGCCGTACTTGCTGGACTTCGGCAAAGTTTACCTGGATCGCCGTCCGCCGTATTGGGATGATACACAGTTGATGGAAAACTGGCGCGAAGAGGGGCAAGAAAATTTTGGGGCCAATTGGCCTCAAGTGACGAGCTTGATCAATTCGCTGCAAGTGTATGGAATTTACTATGTCGATCCCAAGCCCGCAAATATTCGTTTCGCCGAGGAATAACATTCGGAGGTTTTGGCAATGCGATTTCTTCTGCCGTTAATTCAGTATGTGTGGACGTCTCCCTACACACTACTTGGGCTCGGATTTGGCATGATCGGCTGCTGTTTCGGCGGTCGTGCTCAGGTGCGTGCTGGAGTCGTCGAGTTCTATGACGGCGGTGTCAAATGGATGATGACGCGTCTTCCCGGCGGCCAGTTCACGCTGGCCATCACTTTCGGACACACGATTCTTGGACAAACACAAGCATCGCTTGACATTGCCCGCGAACATGAGCACGTCCATGTACGTCAGTACGAACGCTGGGGACTGCTGTTTGGCCCCGCCTATTTGCTTTGCTCGCTGGTGCTCTGGTTGACTGGCGGCAGGCCGTATCGCGACAACCCCTTTGAACGCGAGGCATATGACGTCGCTGGTGACGATTGAATCGGCGAGACGAGACGGAAACGCATTTTCTGATGCAACAGCCACTTGATTCCAGACTTCCGAAGTTTTAAAAACTCCGGAAGTCGCAACGGTGGAGATCTTTATGGCTCAAAACGAATCATCCAGCGGAGCAAAGTGTGTCCGCTGCCAGCAGCCTTTGCCCGACGGCACGACGTTTTGCATCGGATGCGGCCATCAAAACAGTCCCGACGATATGCTCAGCCGCCAGCTAGGTATCGATTCGGAGCTAGAACGGCGACGCGGCAGTCTGTCGGTCTGGAACAGAATTATCTCCTTCTTTACTGGATGGTGGCACCGATGAAGTTGGGATTTGTCAGCGCGATTCTGCCCGACCTCGAATTCGAAGAAGTCGTCCGATTCGCCGCCGAGGAAGGATTCGAATGTGTCGAGTTGATGTGTTGGCCAACCGGCGCTGCCGAGCGGCGTTATGCAGGCGTGACTCATGTCGACGTCAGTGAATTCGGTGAAAGCGACGCCCAACAGATTCGCGACGTTGTTTCCAAAGCCGGGATTGAAATCAGCGGACTCGGCTACTACCCGAATCCGTTAACGCCAGATTTGGACGAGGCCAACCTCTACATCGAGCACATCAAGAAAGTCATTCGTGCCGCCAGTTTGCTAAGTGTCGGGCAAATGAACACGTTCGTGGGCCGAGACTGGGTCAAATCCGTCGACGACAACTGGCCGCGACTCTTGGATGTCTGGCGACCCATTGTGGACCTCGCCGAACAGCACAACGTGAGGATCGGCATCGAGAATTGTCCCATGTTGTTTACGGCCGACGAATGGCCGGGCGGCAAGAACCTTGCAACGACACCGGCGATCTGGCGGCGCATGTTTGCCGACATCCCGAGCGATCACTTCGGTCTCAACTACGACCCATCTCACCTGGTCTGGCAACAGATGGACCATCTGAATCCGTTGCGCGAATTTGCCGATCGCATTTTTCACGTCCATGCAAAAGACGTGCGCATTAACGAACACGATTTGAACGACCACGGCATTTTGGCCACGCCCCTCGCGTATCATGTGCCCAAGTTGCCGGGACTAGGCGAAGTGGATTGGGGCAGGTTCTTTTCAGTGTTAGGCGACACGGGTTACACCGGCCCGGTGTGCATCGAAGTCGAAGACCGGGCCTACGAAGATTCGCTCGACCGGCGTAAACTAGCGTTGCGTCAGAGCGCCCGTTTTTTGAGAAACTTCATATAAGAATGTGTACCACTGGCTCTGCCAGTGATCCGTGAACGAATCCCCTCCATGTTCAACACTGGCAGAGCCAGTGGCACACTCAGGAGCATGCCGAAAATGGACTACACCTACGAAGCTATCGCCAAGATGATCGACCATTCGCTGCTTCCGCCGATGACCACGGTCGCCGACTTGGAAGCAGGTTGCCAGTTGGCCGTCGAATACGGCGTTGCCAGCGTCTGCATAATGCCGTTTTATTTAAAGCGCTGCGCCGAAATCCTCAAAGGCACGGGCGTCGCCGCCAGCACCACCATCGGCTTCCCACACGGCGGCCACACGACCGCGATCAAACGCGCCGAAGCCCAACAGTCGCTGGCCGACGGCTGTGAAGAGTTGGATATGGTCGTCAACATCAGCCGCGTGCTCAGCGGCGATTGGGACTACGTCACCCAAGACATCGCCGCGGTGATCGAACCCGCACACGCTGCCGGTCAAAAAGTCAAAGTCATTTTTGAAAACTGCTACCTCAACGACGATCAGAAGATTCAACTGTGCCAAATCTGCACGGACCTCAAAGCCGACTGGGTCAAAACATCTACCGGCTTCGGCACGGGCGGCGCGACGCCGGAAGACATCAAACTGATGGTCGAAAACACGCCGGACTCGGTCGAAGTCAAAGCCGCCGGCGGCATTCGCGACATGGACGCGCTGTTGGAAATGCGTGCCCTCGGAGCCTCACGAATTGGTGCCAGCCGCACCAAAGACATGCTCGACGAGTGCAAACGGCGGCTGGGTGTCGTATGATGTTGAACTGACATCAATTCATCGAAAAGTCCCAGAGGAAAAAATGCGTGTTCGCGTTTTTTGCTGCGCGTACGTTTTGCTGCTTGTTGCTCCGTATACCGTCGGGGCTGCGCCAAAAGTGTTGCTGCATCATTCTTTCGATGTCGCAACGGACAAGCCTGACCACGTTGATGGCTCAGCGGGAGTGTCAGCGGGCAAAGAGTTGAAACTTCGAGAACCTGCCATGCGCGGCCGTGCGGTCTGGTTTGATCAGTCGGCTCATGATGCATCGCTACGGATCGAGTTGGGCGATCTAGCCAAGTACTCGTCTTGGACGATCGCGCTGTGGGAGATCATCGAAGTCAAAGAATGGCTCAGTGCTCCCGAAGACAATTTGCTGACACTGTTGGATGTCGTAGACCGGCCGATCGTCAAACTTTCCAAAAGTGGCGGAATGTTTGTTTACAAAAGCGATCAGGAGATACATCTCGATTGCTTCGATGGGCTGTATTGGGTTCGTGGAAGTCGCGAACATCTGGCACTGACGTGGGACGCGAGCGGAAATCACGTGTCAAAACCCAAAGGAATACTGCGGGCGTTTTGGAAGGCGCGGCCTTATGCGTCGCTTGCAATCGACCTTGATCGCAAGCCCGTTGCACTGGAGATTGGCCAACCGGCGGCTGGCATTGGAGTTGACGAACTGTTTGTGATCGACCAGGCACTGAGCTTGCGTGGCGTTTGGGATCTGATGCGACACGGGGGCAAGGATGTTGCGGCGTTGGAAGCGAAACTTGCCGATCGCGAGTCGATCGAGGCTAAGCGCCCGGCCGCTGCACGATTAGCCGAGTGGTCCAAGTTGGCGAAATCTGACGGATTGTTCGAAGCTGAAGGTTATCCCAGCACCAAGACGGTTTCCCTGCTGACGAGTACTCAGAGAACAGGACGCATCGAAGCGGGCAGCAACAATGCGTCGACCGCATCGAGCAATACGTTTGTGGCAACGGACGACTGGACGTTCGATGTGGAAGTTTCGAAGCAGGGCGATTATGCGCTGGCTGTGCGCTATTGTCTCGGTCGGCACATGAACCCGCGCTGGCCACAGAACTCGACAACACGAACGCCATGGACCGAGAACTACGCTGAAGTCGAAGTCTCGGTCGATCTTAAGCGATTGAACTCAACAACCAAGTTGTATCCGACTGGCACGTATAACGGCCATCGCGGCGATGTCGAAGTGTGGACCTGGCAAACGCTAGCCGGCTGCGAGATGATCAACCTCAGCCCCGGCAAGCATACCGTGCGGGTGAAGTTCAAGAGTGGTCTTGCCAAACCGGTCTTTGACGCGATGTTGGTGTCCGATAAAGCTGGCCCGTCGCCACCGCATCCGCGCTGGGTTGACCAATATCGAATCCCACCGTCGTGGTGGGTCGAAGGTCATTCATCGTCCATTCGAGAAGGCACGCGGTTCGACGTCTACAAAGTGACGCTGAAAAACCGTTGCGACGAGCCGTGCAGCTACGAAGTCATTGCTAGTTCGGAAAAGATGCAACAGCAAAGCGTTACCGTCGATCGTGACCGCATCGAACTGAAGCCCCACGAGGCCACTCAGATGGTTGTCACCTTTAAATCGCCCGCGTCACTGGCGAACAATTCGGAATGGGCGAACATCTATTTGTGGAACGAAGATGTCGCGTTGCGTCAAAAGTATCGGCTTTGGAACTTAATTCCTTCGAAAGCTGCCACCTCGGCAAAGCGCCCCGTTCTCACAGACGCGCCGGATGCCAAGTTGCAGGCGGATTTTCGCAACTGGCTCAAGACGCGCGATCCGCAGCAACTGACGACGGAACTCAAACAATGGTCGGGCAGCCGAGGATACAACATCGCCGCCGGTTCTCCCGTGCGCGGGTTTCCCAAGGCTTTGTCCGGCGATCGACTGGCGGCACTCGATGCCTGGATGAAGATGAGCGAGCAGGAAATCGAGCAGTATCTGCCCGACGGTCCGGCTGAGTTCAACGGATACGGCTCGGGATGGGAACGAACCGGGGTCGAGTACGCCGGGGTCTGGCACAAAATGCCGAAGGTCACCGATATCCTATCGAAGGGCGACATCGATCTGGTTACTTCGCTCACTGTTGGAGGTCCGCCGCGAAAGGGAGAGACCGACGAATACACGAAGACTTACACAATCGACAAGGACCTCGACCTGCTCAGCAGCGTTCGTGACACGCGTTGGAAGTCGATGATGGGGCACGGCTTTTATGGCGCGGCACCGTACAGCGATGCTTTGGGACGCACTCCGCAGACGGGCGTCACGCTGTTGGCCGAAGCGTATTATCTGACCGGCGACAGGGCGTACGCTCGCAAGGCCTATCAGATGATGCGGATCTTTGCCCGCAAGTACACGCATCTGACCAAGCATTTCAACTTTGCCATCAACCGCGAAGATCGCGACTGGTGGGGTGGTCGCATCGGCGGGCGATACCTGATGAAATTCGGTCCGCGATATTATCACGCGATGGGCGTCTACGTGCTCGACTTAATTTGGGACGCGCTGACGCCGCAAGAACGAACGGTCATCAAACACAACGTCGTCCGTTGGGGCATGTACGAAGCGATGAGTGGCCCGCTGTTCGAACGGCCGGAGTATTTCGCCGCGGTCAACAAAGAAGACATGCCGTTCCTTGCGATGGGCCGCGTGTTGGGCGATCCCGCGCCGGTTGAGGGTTTAAGTTTCTTTTACGACGTTTATCGTGACATCATCCTGCCGGACGGAATTCACAAGTGTTCGCTTGGCAGTTACGGCGGCGTCAGTTCATACGCCACGTTTTTAAAGAAACTGAGCGATCTGGGACTGGATGTCTCGGATGATCCGGCGCTGCGAAAACTGTTTTCGGCACAGCCGAGTTTCATCTTCTCAGGGGGCGGCTTTCCCAACATCGATGATGGTGGCGGCGTGAATCTCAATGGACTAGGTGCGGGTTTTGGCTGTCCGAGCGAGGAACAATATGCGTGGGGGAAACAATTGTTCGGCGATCGGACGTTCGACCTGTGGCCCGATTTGATCGCGACCGCGCGGCGTGTGAACAACGCGCATCCGGAATCGAAGGCCGAAGTGATTCGCAGAGAGTATTCCAAGAATAAGCAACTCACGGAAAAGCTCTGGCCCCACGTGTACATCGCGCCGGTCAAAGGCTTGGCCATCTTGCGAAATCGCGCCGCTATCGAGCCAATCGATTGGAAGGAAGTCATTTTCGACTACGGTATGCACGGCGGCCGTGCTCACGGCCATGCCGCCAAGTTGGCGACGATTCCGTCGTTCAACGGCCAGATTGTTTCGATGGAATACGGCTACGGCATGTTGCAACCGGTCGGGTCTGGTTTTCACACACAAAGCTACGCCCACAACGTCGTGGTGGCCGATGGCAAGAGTCAATTTGGCAGCAGCGCGGCTGTCCCCGTGGGCAGCCTTCGTGAATCACACAGCGATCCACAAGTCCAGTGGATCGATGCCGAATCGACGCGAATCTACAACGGCATCTACATGCGCCGCACCGTGTTCACGACCGACTTCGGTATCGTCGACCTGCACCTCTGCCGCAGCGATCACGCGCATCAATACGACTGGATGTACCACTCGTTCGGCGTCGCCCGTGGCGCAGGCTTCCAGCCTGCGAAGATCGACAAACTAGCCAACGCTGGCCCACTAACCTTCGCCCGAAATCCACGAACGCATAAAACCAGCGATGGGATTCAAGTCATCTGGAAAAACGCCCCTCGCACAAACCCCGTGAAAAAAGAATCGAGCGCCCTGTTGCATGAGAACGCCTACGTCCGCCTCTGGAGCTTGCCGGCCAAGGACACGACCATCGCATTGTTCGGCATCAAGATGACCGAATCCGTCGGCGGCGAAATCGACTACGCCATGCTCCGCCGCAACGCGACGTCGACGGTATTCGCCAACATTCAAGAGCCGTGGCGCGAGTCCACGGGTTCGTCGGAAACGACCGCCAAACGAATCTCGGTGTTCGCCGGAAAGAAAGTCGCCCGAAACCATGAAGCTTACGCGCTGGAAGTCACGAGAAAAGATGGCGATCGTTCGGTTTACTTCGCCAATTACACCCACAGCACCAAAACAATCGGCAAAGTGACGACCGACGCCGGTGTCGCAACATGGAACATCGCCGAAGATGGCGTCATCAAGAACCAGAAGTTCACGAAAGGCAAATCGTTCTCAACGAAGTGACTTCAGCGCGCTATTTCTTTTTCTTTGCGGCCTTCTTCATTGGTTTGGGCTTGAGTGCGGAGACGTAGTCAAAACTTTGCCTGAAGTACTTCTTGAGTTCCGCCGTTTTCTTGAGCAGCGAGGCGGGAACTTCTACGTACTCCTTCGTCACCGTACCATGTTGCTCGCAGAGCTTCGTTTTGTATCTTGTGATGAACGTCTCACGGTCGTCCGCAAACAATCGCAGGGCAAGCGTGCCAGTCTTGGTCAGAAAACTGAACATGTGACCGTTCACCGATGTGTACGGCATCGTAGCGCCCTTGCGCTCGACATTGGGATTGGTCGCAACCAACCTCTCGTACAACTTCAGTTTATCGTCAGGTACTTCCGTTTTTGACGTGCTCAAGATTCTTAGTCCGTTATAATCGGATTCCGCACGTCCGCTCGGTGGAAGAGTCTCGCAACTACGAACGGGATGACAATCTGAACGGCCAGCATGAGAAGATGAATCGCTTCAAAACCGAAGTTCACGTAGGGTGTTGCAAGCGGTAAGAACCACCCACTTTTATGCGGCCAGACGGGAATGATGCAGGTGAGACCGAATGCGATGACGAACCAAAACCAATACGTCGACAATTGGATTCGACCGAAAATCATCGAAAAGACGGCAACCGCACATGCGATGTAAAATGCCAGCCAAATGGATCGAATTTGTTGTGCGATCCCGATCGTGTTCAAATCGCGCTGCAGATGAGGCGGCAGCACACCAATAAAGACGAGGACGAAACATGCGACAATGAACCCCGCGAAGAATCCAATCACGCATCTCAGAAACAAATTGATTGGGTCGAGTTTTGACATGTCAAGGAAGATCCCACATTCGTCTCTAGCTTAACGAGGATTCTGGTATTCAACAAGAAAAGTGAAAACGGATCGTAGCAAACGATATCAATCGCGTTCTGTGAGCGATTGAACCCAAACCGCGTCTTTGCCGCAGAGTAACCTGAACCGACCGTCGGCGTTGGTGGACGCAATGATCGGCGCGGCGTGGTGAGTGACTTTGATCGGCTCGCCGAGTTCCAAGCGGCCGTCTTTGAAAGTGCCTCGGCGGAATTGGCCGCCGTGGTGAGCGTGGGTTAATAGGAACTCCTCGTTGTGCATGAACAACTGTGGGCACGAGACTTGGCTAGGGTGGTCTTTGGGCGTGATGTTGATGGGTTCGGTCCACTCGCCATCTTTGTCTTGGCGGGCGTACTGCAGTGACAAAGCAAAGTGGTCCCAGACGAGGTGCATGTTGCCTGCGTCGTCGAAAGTAGCAAAGGTGTTGCGGGCGTGCGATCGCTGCGTGGGCGTGACGGGGATGTCGAGTTCTTGGAATTTGCTGATCTCGGCGGGACTGTCGGCTCGGGCGAGGTTGAGTCGATACAACATCCAGAATTTGTCGTCGGGGCCGTCGAACATTTGTACGTTGCCGGGTGGCCAGCCGCTGACTTGGACTTGCATCGGGCGCGGCGGAGACCATTCTTTGCCGTCTTTAGAGTGCGTTAGAAAGAGCCGATAGCCACCCGAGCTCAATTGGTCGATGTCCAGGCGGTTGCTGAAGTAGGCCAGCCAAATCTTGCCATCTTTACCCGTGTAGAGCGACGGCAGGATGCAGTTGTAGTTCTTGCCGAACAGCAGCGACTCTTCGAGCGTCCACGGTTTCGTCCACGTGATCAAATCGGGGCTCGTGGCGAAGTGCAATGTTCGATCACCCCACGTGATGAGCCAGCGGCCGTCCGTTAGTCGCGTCAAGTTGTTGCTCTGGCCATAAGTGGCCCGACAACCGTGCAACGTCGTCAGCTCGGTTTTCATCGGGCTGGCAAGGTTGATGAACATGCCGTAACGGACTTCGGTCTTCAAATCCAAATCGAAACCCCGCGAGTGTTCGAAGTCGGGATGCGAGTACGTCAGCTTGTGACGGCCCGGCGTGACGTTGTGGTTTGACGTGAAGTTCCGATGCGGCTTGCCGTTGACGACCAGCGTGCCTTCTTTGGGCAGGCATTCGATGTGGAAGTAGAATCCTGGCACGGGCCGATTCACGGCGGCGAGTTTATCGTTGCGCGGGCGGAGTTTTGCGGTGGCTTTGATGCTGTGAACTTTGAACTTGTCCTTCCATTGGCCGGCGCGGATTTCGACAACGCGGCTGCCTGGTTTGAGTTCAAACGTTTTTTTGATGACCGCGCGGCCTTCCTTCTTTCGCTGCCAATAGATCGATCCAAGGCTAATTCGCTGGCCGAGGCCGTTGAACGCATCGGCCGAGAATTGACCGCCGTAGCGAAGCATCGTTTGCTCGATGTCGACGCCGAATTCCAGTGACGCGAATTCTTGTCCATCGGGCGGTGCGAGTGTGAAGTGCCAATAGTTGCGGTGGATCTCGTGGGCCTTGGACAACGTCGCGGCGTCGAACATATTGAATTCGGCCGTCAGTCTTTCCGGATCGATTTTCGTGACGCATGGCAAATGCGTTTCGATGTCCTTCGGCAGTTGGCTGGCAAGCTGTCCGACTTTCGCGACGTCGATGCTTGGTTCGTAGCCGATGTAGTTGCGCGTCACCAGGTGAATGCGTCGCCAGGTTTTAAGTGCCTCGGCCGCTTTGCCGTTGACCTGCTGGACCTCGGCCAACTCGCGCAGCGCGAACATCGGGAATCGCAACTCAAGTCCGCGGCGCACATCGCGCATGATCGAATCGACAAACTTGTCTTCGCTCAGCGACTCGTTGATTCGCGCGAGCCATTTCTTTTCAATGTCTTCAAGCGGCTCAGCGAAAATGTCGTGGTAGTGAAGCACACGACGCAACGTTCGCTCGGCGGCTTTGGTGTCTTTGAGGAAGTGGCGTTCGATGCGAGCGATGAACAAAATCAGTGCGGCTCGCTCTTGCACGGCGTTGACATTGCTATCGAGCCAAAGATCGCTAGGCGGCTGCGGACCGTTGGTGTCTTGGTCGAGCAGGATGTCCATCCGCTCAAGCGCCGACGTGTACGCTTTCACAGCGGGCTTCCATTGCGACGAAAGTTGATACGCATGCCCCAGCCAACGGCGATCGTCAATGATCCCGTTCGGAACGCGTGCGAGACGTCGATAGCAGCGAATCATCTTTTCGTAGTCGCCAGCATAAAACGCCTGCCGGCCGCCTTCTCGCAGCTCTATGACCTCCGCGGCAGTCAGCGTCGTGATCTGCTTGATCGCCCGGCTGGCACGAAACGAAACTTCGGCATCCTTGCTCTTGACAGCGGCCCGTAGTGCCTCGACCGCATCCATACCGATGTCGATCAACGTTTGTTCAGCTTGTTCACGTTTGGTAAAGTCGTCATCGCCCAATTGCTGGATGAGCGTGGCGATGTTGGGCTCAGGAGCCTCTTGGGCCGGAGACTCGAAGGTTAGCAGCGCGAATAAAAGAGACGCGATAATTCGGGGCGGCAAGTGCATGGCGATCCTTGTGTTGAAGGTTGCCAGGTAAGACGAAAAATCAGTTCGACGGGGTTTTCAACTTCGCCGTTGATTTTTACTAGGATTGTTTCGTTCACGGTTTTGTGGGACGGACATTCTTGTCCTTCATTGTTTGATGGCGACGGACAGGAATGTCCGTGCCACAGGAAAAAAAGGCGTTGCCGCCGGAGCGACAACGCCTATTGTAAACGATAAAGGGCTGCACGGGGCATCCGGCCCACATTCCTTTACGAGCAGCCCAAGCTGTTGCCACAGTTGTGGCATAAGTAACAATTTCCATTACGGACCGTTAACGCACCGCAGTTTTCGCAACTCGGAGCGTCGCTTTGGAAACGAGCGAACTGTTCGCCACGGCTGGCTTCCTTGTCATCCGACGGATCAATTTGCATGGCCGCACCCGCTCGCTCTAGCATCTCCGCTTCGGCTTTACCGTTGCCGTTGACGTAATGGCCGTTGGATTCCGCCGGAGATTTGTCGGACGGAGTTGCTTTCGCTTCGACCGTCTCGGATTTCGTTGTCGTCTTCGTGCCATTGGTCGCTTCGCGATAGCCGGGCAAAAACTCGACGCCCAGCCAACGGAAGATGTAGTCGACCACGCTCTTGGCGATGCGAACATCCGGGTTCGACGTGTAACCCATCGGCTCGAATCGCGTGTGCGAAAACTTGTTGACCAGCACTTCCAGCGGCACGCCGTATTGCAGGCTCAGCGAAATGGCCGTGCCGAAGCTGTCCATCAAACCGCCGATCGTGCTGCCTTCTTTGGCCATGGTGATGAACAACTCGCCGGGCCGCCGATCGGGATAAAGTCCAACATTGATGTAGCCCTCGTGGCCGCCGACGTTGAATTTGTGCGTGACTGATTGGCGCGTGTCCGGCAATCGCTCGCGAGTCGGTTTGTAAACGATCTCCCTTTCCGATTTGGCATCTTCCTTGTCGCCTTCCGTTTGCGTGTTCAGCGGCTGGCTTTGTTTCGATCCGTCGCGATAAATCGCCAACGCCTTGAGGCCCGATTCCCAACCCCACGTGTACGCCTCGGCAATATCCTCGACGGTCGAATCGGCCGGCATATTCACGGTTTTAGAGATCGCACCGGACAGGAACGGCTGAGCGGCCGCCATCATTTTGACGTGCGATCGCCACGAGATGCTGCGCGCGCCGTTGGCGGGCTTGAATGCACAGTCGAACACGGCCAAATGTTCGTCGAGCAAATCGGGCGAACCTTCGATGGTATCGTTTTCTTCGATGTACTTCGCGATCGAATGGACTTGTGCTTCGTCGTAGCCAAGCGATTTGAGTGCGAGCGGCACGGACTTGTTGACGATCTTGAGCATGCCGCCGCCGGCCAGTTGCTTGTATTTGACCAGCGCGATGTCGGGCTCGATGCCCGTCGTGTCGCAGTCCATCATGAAGCTGATCGTGCCGGTGGGTGCCAGGACGGTTGCCTGAGCGTTGCGGAACGCGCGCCGGCGGCCGTTGGTGACCACATCGTCCCAGACGTTGCGTGCGGCATCTTTCAGATATGCTGGTCCCGCGTCGTTGATCTCTTCCACTTTGTTGCGGTGCATCTGCATGACGCGGTTGAACGGCTCTTCGTTTTCTTCATATCGCTCGAAGGGGCCAACCGCGCGGGACAGTTCGGTGCTCGTCAGATTTGCGGCTCCGTGCAGGATCGATGTAATGCTGCCACACATGCCGTAGGCCGCTTCGGAGTCATAAGGCAAACCGCTCGTCATCAGCAGGCTACCCAGGTTTGCGTAACCCAGACCGACCGGACGGAACAAGTGGCTGTTGTAAGCGATTTGATCCGTCGGATAGCTGGCGTGGTCGACCAGAATTTCTTGAGCGATGAAAAAGATCCGACAGGCGGCTTTGAAACGATCGACGTCGAAAGTGCCGTCTTGCTGACGGAATTTCATCAGGTTGATGCTAGACAGGTTGCAGGCGGTGTTGTCCAGGAACATGTATTCCGAGCACGGGTTGCTGGCGTTAATGCGGCCCGAATTGGGGCACGTGTGCCAGCGGTTGATGGTCGTATCGTATTGAACGCCCGGATCGCCGCAGTGCCACGCACATTCGGCCATGCGAGTCATCAGCTCCTTGGCGTCGTATTCCGGCCCTGGCGAGTTGTCCGTCACGAATCGCGTTTTCCAGGTGCCGCCCTTCTCAAGCGTCTCCATGTACTCGTCGGTTACCCGAACGGACAAGTTGGCATTCTGGAACAGAACCGAACTGTACGCTTCGCCGTTGAAATTGGCTTCGTAATTGCCACTGGCGATCAGCGTGTGAGCCTTTTTCTCTTCCTTCCATTTGCACTCGATGAATTCAAGCACATCGGGATGCCACACTTTGAGCGATTGCATTTTGGCGGCGCGACGGGTCTTGCCGCCGGATTTGACGACCGCGGCGATCTGGTCGTAGACCCGCATGAAGGACAACGGGCCGGATGGCTTGCCGCCGCCCGCCAATTTCTCGCGACTCGATCGAATCGTTGATAAATCCGTTCCCGTGCCCGAGCCGAACTTGAACAACATCGCCTCGCTGGTGGCCAGACGCATGATGTCTTCCATGTTGTCCTTGACACTTTGAATGAAGCACGCCGAGCCTTGCGGATATTCATACGGATTTTCCGGCTGCAGAACTTGGTCCGTTTCGCGGTCCCAATACCAGTTGCACTTCGCGCCTTTGACACCGTATTGATGATACAAGCCGACGTTGAACCAAACCGGCGAATTGAACGAACCGTGTTGGTGCAAGCACAACCATGTCAATTCACGGTAAAACTCTTCGCCGTCTTGCTTCGAATCGAAGTAGCCATCCTGAATGCCCCAATCGGCGATTGTGCGACTGACGCGGTGAATCAGTTCGCGGACACTGTTCTCTCGTTCGCTGGTGCCGACCTCGCCATAGAAATATTTGCTGACGACAACATTGGTTGCCAACTGGCTCCATTGTGCCGGGATCTCACAATCCGCTTGCTCGAACAACAATCCGCCGTTCTCATCTTTGATCTGAGCGGATCGCTTTTCCCACTCCACCGTGTCGAACGGATCCTTGACGCCGGCCGGACAGAACTCGGGGGTGATGTGCAATCCTTCGCGATCGGCCGAAGCCTTGGATTTGCCGTTCACATCTGTTTGTTGTTCAAGAGAAACGCTTGCCATCGTTCAACTCCTTCTGATTTTGGCGTGATCCGTCACGTACATCCGGGCGACGCTTCGTAGAAATCATGTCTACATACGTCCAGACCGGCATTCGCACAAAATTAACGAGATCCTCGATTAGAAAGGGGGAATCAATCGACCCCCCTATTGGAAGTAAAAACTATCACTAGGCACCATATATTGTAGTTCAACTTAATCAAACCACAATATTTGGGACAGGGGTCAGAGTTTACATAATTGTTGAGCAACGTCAACAAGATTTTGGAAACTTTTTTTTACCCTCAAAAACTGGTGCTTTTAGCGCCGAAATCGGGTCGGCGAGGACGCTAGCATATCGATGCCAGCAAGAGATTTCAACACCAATTGTATCGTGATGGAAGCTGGTGCTTTGACTTCCGAAGTTTTCTTAAACTTCGGAAGTTGCGGGTCTAATTCCACCCACGTGCGACTTCGACCAACGTGCGAACGAACGCGCCACTGCCGCCGCCGTCGATCCAGCCTTTTGGTTTCTCGAGAAAGGATGGACCGGCGATGTCGATGTGCACCCACGGTTTTTCGGCGACGAATTCTTCGAGGAATTTTCCTGCTGTGATCGCGCCGCCCCAGCGTCCCGCGCCGATGTTTTTGATGTCGGCGACGTCGCTTTTGATTTGCTCGCCGAATTCCTTGAACATGGGCAGTTGCCAGGCTTGTTCGCCGCTTGTGTCCGCCGCCTGTTGGACCGTGTCGCACCAAGATTGTTCGTTGGTCATCAAGCCCGCGACGTCCATGCCGAGCGCAACGAGGCAAGCGCCAGTCAAGGTAGCCAAGTCGATTAACCTCTCCGCGCCTTGGCTCACGGCCACGTCCAAAACATCGGCCAACACAAGCCGTCCTTCCGCGTCGGTGTTGAGTACTTCGATCGTTTTGCCGTTGCGCGCCTTGAGGACATCGCCCAGTTTGTACGAATCGCCGCTAATCATATTCTCGACCAGTCCGGCATAGCCGACGACGTTGACGGGCAATTTCAAACGGGCGATCGCGTTCATCGCTCCCAGCACAGTCGCCGCACCGGCCATGTCGCACTTCATGTCTTTCATTCCGTCGCTTGGCTTGAGGGACAGGCCGCCGGAGTCGAACGTGACGCCTTTGCCAACCAGCGCGAGTGTCGGTCCATCCGCGCCGCTGCCGTTGTGTCGCATGATCACAAGTCGAGCAGGCCGGGACGACCCTCGTGCGACTCCCAGCAGCGAACCACAATTTTCTGCCGCCAACTTCTTTTCGTCCCAGACGTCGACCTCCAAGCCTGCGTCGCCGCCGACGGCCTCCGCCTTGGATGCAAATGATTCGGGATAGATTTCACTGGGCGGTTCGTTGACCAGGCGCCGTGTGAGATTGACACTGTCCCCCAAGATCTTGCCCGCGGCGATTTCATCGTCACTGCCGCCTGACCAGAGAATGTCTTTGATCGGGTACGTTTTCTTTTCGGTTCGATACAGATCTTGGCCTTGGCAACCGACGATTGCGCCGCAGACGCCGCTTTCAATCAAGTCGGCGGACCATCCCTCGCTGAAGTAGAACGCGACTCGTTCGCGCTCTTTGCTGGCGAGTCCACGCGATGCCGTGCCAGCGGCGCGAAACGACTTGCCTCGGTCAAATTCTTCCTTCTTGCCCAGCCCCACAACAACAATGCTGCCGGCTGCGACGCCGCTGGGAGCGAGTATCGTGGTTGTTTCGCCGAACGAAGCCTTGGCTTCTTTTTGTTCGATCAGTTTTGATAAAACGCCGTTGGTTGCCTGGTCAACTTCGGCGGCAGCGCCGCTGATACTTTCGTCTTCATAGATTCCCACAACCACGGCGTCGGCATCGAGGGAAGTGACTGATTCTTCTGTTGCGGCAAGGTTTGTCATCTTTTGGCCTCAAAATGGAATGAACTGGGATTTAAGAATTGATCGATCGGAATACAATCCCGTGTGTCTGTAATGTAGGACGGATTGCTAATCCGTCCGCGACCGTTTTCTGGACGGATTAGCAATCCGTCCTACTTAGCAGATCATACTCCTTCTCAAACTGGCTGAAATCCCCTCATGGGCTATCGCACGCTAAGACAATGTGTCAACGATTTGGAACAAGCCGGGCATCTGGTTCGCGTGAAAGATGAAGTTGAAGCGAGTCTCGAAATAGCGGAAATCCATCGGCGTGTGCAAGCGTCCGGCGGGCCGGCGGTGCTGTTCGAGCATGTCAAGGGCTGCCAGTTTCCCATGGTTTCGAATTTGTTCGGGACGATCGATCGAGCACGGTTCATGTTTCGCGACACGCTGGACGCGGTTCGGCGGTTGATCGAATTGAAAATCGAACCGCTCGAATTTGCTCGTCGACCAATGCGCTATTTGTGGACGCCGTTTGCCGCGCTGCGGATGCGGCCCAAACGACGTCGACGCGGCGCAGTGCAAACGAACGAAATTTCGATCGATCAACTCCCACAACTCAAATCTTGGCCGGACGACGGCGGTGCATTCATCACGCTGCCACAGGTTTACACGGAAGACGTCGAGAGCCCCGGCCTGCATCATTCGAACCTGGGCATGTACCGTATTCAACTTTCGGGCGGACAATACGAACCGAATCAAGAGATCGGCCTGCACTATCAGATTCATCGCGGCATCGGTGTGCATCACGCCACGGCGATTCGACAAGGCGAACCGTTTCACGTCAACATCTTCGTGGGCGGAACGCCGGCCATGACCTTGGCCGCAGTCATGCCGTTGCCCGAAGGCATGTCGGAATTGGGATTCGCCGGTGCACTGGCCGGGCGACGCATTCCGATGGTGTTTGGCCAATCGCCGCTGCCGTTCTATGCCGACGCGGACTTTTGCATCACGGGCACGGTCGACTCCGACAAGAAACTACCCGAAGGTCCGTTCGGAGATCACTTGGGATATTACAGTTTGGCTCACGACTTTCCTGTGCTGCGCGTCGACAAGGTCTATCATCGCAACAACGCCATCTGGCCGTTCACGGTCGTTGGCCGTCCGCCGCAAGAAGACACCGTTTTTGGCCAGTTGATCCACGAGATCTCCGGCCCCGTGATTCCGTCGATCATTCCAGGCGTTCACGAAGTTCACGCCGTCGACGCAGCGGGAGTTCATCCTGTGATGCTGGCAATCGGCAGCGAACGCTACGTTCCATACGAATCCAAACGACAGCCGATGGAGTTGCTCACACAGGCCAATGCGATTCTCGGCCAAGGACAAATGTCGCTGGCCAAGTATTTGTTCATTGCCAACGACGACGATGATCCGGACCTCGACATTCAAGACATCGCCTGTTTCCTGCAACACATGCTCGCCCGCGCGGATTGGCGGCGCGATCTGCATTTTCAAACGTGCACGACGATCGACACGCTCGACTATTCAGGCGGCGGATTGAATTCCGGGTCGAAGGTCGTCATCGCCGCGGTCGGCCAGCCCGTGTATGAACTGCCCAAAATGTTCATCGGCGACATGACGTTGCCCGACGGTTTCGAAGATCCACAAGTTTGCCTGCCCGGCGTGTTGGCCGTCAAAGGACCCAAGTTTCAGTCGTACGTCGACGGCGGCAGCAGTTACGCGATGGAACGATTCTGTGCGGCATTTCGAGATATTGACCCGATCAATCAATTTCGCCTGATCGTAATCGTGGACGATAGCCAGTTCACCGCCGAGTCGCTGAACAATTTCCTGTGGGTCACATTCACACGCAGCAACCCAGCGGCCGACATTCACGGAATCGGCCACTTCACGGACCAAAAGCATTGGGGCTGCACCGGCTCACTCGTCATCGACGCCCGCATCAAACCACACCACGCGCCGCCGCTGGTCGAAGATCCGCAAGTCACCAAGAAAGTCGACGCCATGGCGACTCGTGGCGGGCCGCTCGCAGAATTTCTATAAGAACGCAACGCCACGTCAAATTGCTTGCTTGCCGCCCGCATCGTCCCTATAAATGTAAGTAATGGGGAATTCTTACCGCGAGCGAGCCATGCAGGAAATCCGTATACTTTTTGATGACGACGAAGATGGCAGCTTTTGCGTGCGATTGACCGACGCAGTTGGAATGCCGCTGGGAGTTTCGTGTCCGTTTACATTGACGTTTGACGACGATGATTACGACGATCTCCGCTGGTATCTCGAAGAGTTCATGGATCTGCCCGATGGCGGAGCCGTGACTCGTGCTGAAACGGTCGAGCGGCAACTCGACCAGTGGAGCCGGCAGTTGTACGAGGCGATCTTCGGGGCGGAAGAAAACCGCCAAGTGCTTGATGACTTGCTCAACGAGCCCGAGCCGCGTGAGCTGACCATTGCAACGGACAAGTCCGAGTTGCTGCGGTTGCCTTGGGAGTTGATGGCCGATGATGCGGGCAGTCTCGCCCAGCGGGTTTCTGTGCGGCGTCAGTTAGCCGAATCGACGAAAATCGAATCGCGCGAAGTCAAACTACCGCTGCGAATGCTGTACATCATCAGCCGTCCGCACGACGCAGGTTTTATCGATCCGCGACTGACCACGCGAGCACTGCTGGCCGCGCTCGATCCGCTGGGCTCGAATGTCCAACTCGATTTCTGCCGCCCGCCCACACTACAGCGGATGGAAGAAATGCTCCGCGACGGCCAGGCGTCCGACAAGCCTTACGATGTCGTCCATTTCGACGGCCACGGCACGTTCTTGCAGGAAGCACAAATCGGCGCGCTCTGTTTCGAGAAAACGGACGACGGATCGGGCGACAGCCAAACCGACTTCGTTCCGGCCAACCGACTGGGCGATCTGCTGGCCAAGTACAAAATTCCGCTCGTCGTGCTGGAAGCGTGCCGCAGCGCGACAGTCGGCAAGACGATGGTCTTTCGATCCGTCGCGCCGCGTTTGATCCAGGCCGGCGTTGGAAGTGTCCTGTCGATGAGCCATGCAGTTCACGTCGAAGCGGCCCGCATTCTGCTCGACCGTTTTTATCGCGAACTGGTCCGCGGCACGACAATCGGCCACGCCGTGGCGCAAGGCCGCAGCGCGCTGGTCTCGTCGCCGTCGCGGTGGATCGAATACGGCCCGCGCGGCCGCACGATCGCGCTGCACGATTGGTTCCTGCCACATCTTTACCAGCGCGGCGGCGACGAGTCGCTGTTTCCAGCCGACCACAAGCAACCTGTCCGCGAGTTCGACCTGTTCCTCAGTCACAATCACAACGATTCGGTCCGCGTCGAGGCGCTGGCACGGTTGTTGACGGAAAAGCACGGGCTGCGCGTGTGGCTGGACAAATGGGAATGCGGGCCGGGCAAACTCGAGCCGCAGTGCGAAGCCGGCATCCGCGACAGTCGTTTCACCGTGGTCGTCGGCTCACAGACGGCACTCAACTCGAAATGGGTCGCGTGGGAGATCGAGAAACACAACCAGCTCAACGCCGAAGGCGACCGGTTGATTCCGGTCAAGTTCGAGACGCTCGATCTGCCCACAGAATTGGACGACTTGTTGTGGGTCGACTTCACCGACTCGGCGGCCGACGCGGAAAACGCCGAGTCGTTAGCCCGCCTGATTCGTTCCGCCGATTCCCAGGACGCTCGGCGACGACGCGGGTTTCGCCCACCGGCCGAGTCGGGTCAGACCGGTGCATTCCCACGGTCGCCGCGGTTTGGCTTCCATGGTCGTGCGCGGGAATTGCATGAGTTGGAACGTGCGCTGCGACGGCATCGCGGCATTGTGCTGCACGCGATGGGCGGCATGGGCAAGACGACGCTGGCCACCGAAGCGGCCCATTGGTGGACCCGCAGCGGCTTGTTTCGCGACGGAGCGTGCTTTGTCAGCTTCGAGCAATTCACCAGCGCGGACCGCGTGGTCCAGGTGTTGGGCGAATTCTGCGAAGGCCCCAAGTTCCACCAACGTCCCGCCACCGAACAACGCCGCCGCGCGATCGAATTCTGCCAACAACAAGACGTGCTGATGGTGTGGGACAACTACGAAAGTGTCCTGCCGCAATTTGGTCGAGAGTCGAGGGACGAGTGTCTAGAGCAGGCAGCTCCGTCTCTAGACCCTCGACTCTAGACACTCAGCACTCCGTCTACACCGACGAAGTGCGTCGCGAATTGGCCGAATTGTTTCGCGACCTCACGTCCGGCGAGGGGCGTGGTTGTGTGCTGGTCACTTGCCGGCCCGGCGAGACGGGCTTGCCCGATCCGCTGCGGTTCGAGCTTGAGGGACTGGCCCGCGCGGATAGTCTGTGGTTGCTGCACCGCATTTTGGAACGGGACGGGCTGACGCTGGACGACCAGCGGCTGGCCCGCGACAAGCTCGATCCGCTGCTGGTCGATCTGGCCGATCATCCGCTGTCGCTGGAGCTGGTCGGACCGCATCTGAAGACGCTGACGCCCGACGCCATCCGCGCCGACTTTGGCCAACTGCTGACGACGTTCACGCAGCAAGCGGACGAAACGCGCAACACCGGGCTGCTGGCGTCGCTGGAATTCTCGCGCCGCCACCTCAGCGGTCCCGCACTCGAAGCGCTCCGTTGGCTTGGCCTGTTCAGCGGCGGCGTGTTTGAAGACAACTTGCTCGACGTGAGCCAACTCGATCCGGCGGCGTGGGACGCGGTCCGCGACGAACTACAGGCGATCGCCCTAATCCGGATCGAGGACGACTTGCAGATCGGCGGTCGCCCGTTTCTGCGGTTTCACCCCACGCTGGCCATTGCGTCGGCCGACCGCACGCTGGCCGAAGATGCGGCCACGCGCGAGCGGTTCATTGTCGTCTATCTGGTCGTCATGCAAACGCTGGACAAGGCGCTGGGCGGTTCGCAATCGCGGGCCGCTTTGGAGATTCTCAGTCGCGAGGAAGCCAACTACCGCACGGCCGTCGCCTGGGCCGTCGAGTTTGTCCGTGAGCCGACGGCGCTAGCCGCGGGCATTGACAAGACGGTGCCCGAGGCTAGCGCCTTCGGCTCACAGGCCGCCGCCGTGCTGGGCCACACGTTCGGCGAGTATCTGCGAAGGTCCGGCCGTCTCCGCGAGCGCGACGCCTGGGTCGAGTGGCTGCGGGAGGCGGTGACGCAGGCGGGCTTCACCGAGGAAGCGGCCGTCTACGAGCGGCAACACGCCTGGACGCGGTTCACCGGTGGCGATCCGCAAGGCGCGGTGGACCAGCTCCAGGCCCTCATCCGTCGGCTCCGCCAGACCACCGAATTCGACCCGGCGTTTGAGTTGGCAAATGCGGAAGGTGACTTGGGCCGAGTGCTGCTCGCTGCGGGAAAATCCGCCCAGGCGATTCCGATCCTGCGCGAGGCGATTGGCCACTGGGAGTCGCTGGTGGAACAGGCCAGCGGCCAAACGTGGGAAGCACTCGTTGGTAGCCACGCTCGCCAGAGCGTGGGCGACGCCAGCGATTCCCCACGCTCTGGCGAGCGTGGCTACGCGGAACTCGGCAACCTCTCGGCCACGATGGGCGACCTGGCCAATGCGCTGAGTGCCACCGGCCAGCACGACGAAGCGCTCGCCGTGGCCGAACAGGCCCTCGCGATTCAACAAGCGCGCGGCAATCAGCGCAACGTCGCCGCCGGCCACGGCCTCTGCGCCGGAATCCTGATGGACGCCGGCCGGTACGACGAGGCCGATGCCCGCTACGACCTGGCGCTGGCCGCCGCCCGCCGCGCCGGAGACAAGGAACTGGAAGGATCGCTGCTTCAGCATCAGGGCGACCTCGCCCGTCAGCGCAACCAACTCACCCGCGCCACGGGCCTGTACCAGCAGGCGCTCCAGCGCTTTCAGGAAGCGAACGACCTCGCGTCGATGATGCGAACCTACAACCTGCTCGGCGTGGCCCCCCAGAAGGCGGGCCGGCTGGCCGAGGCTCGGGCTTGGTACGAGAAGTCCCGCGAACTGGCCCGGCAATTGCAGGATCAGCCCTGCCTGGGGACCGCCGCGCAGAACATCGGCATCGTCTGTCAACAGGAAGGCG
>CAYFJO010000061.1:0-35703 GCA_964343305.1 uncultured Pirellulaceae bacterium
CAGCGGTCCGCCCGTACGAGAATATCCCCCCCAAAGATCTCGTTAAGCAGTGGCTCGCTAATGCCGATGAGCGACTAACCTACGAGCGGTTCCTCTTTCTTGGGGATCGATTCACCGAACAACAATGGATTGAGGATTCACTATCCGATCTCGGGTCTCGTCTTTCAAGTGTGCGATCATATATCGTGCCGCGGGATGGGGCTTTGCCAAATTCCCTCTGGAAAGCTATACCCCGAATCAACTTTATACTCTAGCGTGACCCGAAAGGCCGAAACGCCGTCACATTTGTCGGATTCGGAGAGGTTGACGACGCCACTCCATCGGGTTCACCGTCAAAAGATCAGGCGACGAATTTGGCGGTGATGATCTACGGAGACAAAGTATACAACGCAGCAAGGAAGTATTACATGCGGTTCCTTAGACAAGGTCAATCGGTCGCAATTCAGTCCACCGCAGAGCAAAAAGCCCTATTTCAGGATACACTCGTTTCGCAAAAAACGTTAGGTGCGCTCGACCGATTAATGTGGCTAGGCGGCGCTTACGGCAGTGAAAATGATGGGCCCATCTTACATGTCGGAGTTTTTGGGAAACTCGCCCTAACACTCAACCGTACGTACCCGGGAAAGTATCCCCAGGATCACGAAACAGACATTGACATCATGGTAATCGTGAAAACTGGATTTTGCGAGGAAGCCAGGAGCATCATTCGTACAGAGTTCAATGACACTACCACTTGGGAGTTGGAATGGGTTCGTGATCCAACCAAATTCTACAATCGCCGAACGACGGGCAAGACTACAATTCATGTAGATGTACATGAGCAACACACCGACTACTATAGGCGGAATCCATTGCTCGGGCACTCCATATTTTCTAAGTATTTCACTTTGTACTGCGCAAAAGGGCAGTTTGTTTCGAGTCTTCTCGAGGTGCCATCTCCACTGTCAGACATTTATAGTAGGGCAAATGCTGCACTACACAACAAGAAGGGCTTTGTGGAATGTAGAGAGGCGCTGGTGCAGGGCGCAATCGCAGATATCGATTGTAGACGCGTCGCCTCAATAGTTTTACGTAATGCATATTGGGTAATTACTGGGCATAGGCCGTTGCTAACGAAGAATGCAATTAAATACTTTCGAGAGAGTTGGGATAGCTTCTCGGTGGTTGATGAAGAGAGCGTTTCATTCGGCGATGTTGAGTGGTTATTACGTTTGGAGAGTTTCAACTACGACTCAAACGTGGATCGCGCGAAGGCGATTGCCGTCAGCCTTATTCGCACATGCATATCAGCCTGTGCGCAATACACAGAAAACGGCAAGTTGGAGAGTGTTCGAGTCATTAGAGACCCAGTCATACGTAAGTTGGCAAATCATCAACTCGCGAAGGTTACGGATGCCATTCGGTCGTATCAAGATAGGGGTATATTCCCAATATCGAATTCCATCGATGCCCGTGATCTATCATTTGATTTAATAGGATCGGCGAATAGCGGCGACTTAATAGTCGCATCAATGAACCTTATTGATCGCCCGTTCCTATTGGAGTCCGAGTTCACGAGTTACTTCTATGGTATTCATAGGAAGGCAATCGAGAAAACGCCCACCTTAGAGATAACGAGAATCCTAATCGTAAATGACGAGTTACGAGAATGTGATCACTATAGCGCGTATCGAAAGACACAGGAGCAAATAGGAATAAGAATTCTTGAGTGTATGCCTGAGGTTTACAGTCGTTACTTTTCAGGGGACTTTTTGATACGGGCGTCCGATTGTGGGTCAAACTCGCACATATGTTTGTTGGGCGACGGCGATCCAAGTAACCCGGTTGATAGTTATGAGGTATCAGTAACCCACGGTGAACATGCAGAGGAGTACTATAACAAGGCCCTCGTGCTCATGGCGTTGATACGCGAAAGCGGCGAATAGGAAATTATTCATTCGCTGGTTCTCAAATCATAGGAAAGTATTGGGGTTGATGGTTATTCGCTATGTGCATTGGCACCCAGTTGGGGAAAAAAAACATGCTGCCAATCGGATTTGCGTCTAGCGCGGAGCGGCTTTTGATTGGCGATCTTTTATACGATGCGACTCTTGAGCCTCCTTTTCCCCTGGGTGTGCCATTAGTCCGGCTAGACCATCATGAGGACGGCGGATGGACCATGCTTGATTCGCTCGCCAAGGCGGATTGGGATGAAGTGTTTTCCAAAGATATATCACGATTATGCACTTCGTACCTGGACCCAGATGCGATTGTAGCCGGTGCATACCTTCGATACCTTTTTCGTACTCACGACATTTCCGTTCTTGCCCCGGAAAACCGCATGCTGCAACACATGTACAGTGCGTCATATTGGAGTGACCATGGGGTTCCCTTTCCCAATTTGGCCCCGTGCATTAATGCGGTTGGAGAAAAAATTGAGCTTTGGCTACGTAAAAAGTACGGTCGTTTGTTGGGATTTGAAGATAGGCAGGACAAGTCACCCGAGGCGGATTTGAAACGTGCAAATGTCCTCACTAAGATGGTCGATTTAGTTGAGCCGCTACTAATCGAGCAAGAACTCCCGAACGACGTTTTGGAGCTTAATCCAAAGGTTGAGATCGAGGCGCAAACAGAATATTTTCGTCAATTCGTGCGCCGAGAATTTGAAAACAACCAAGTTGGAGTATTGGATGTTCGCACGTCTAAACGGAAAGGGACTCCACGTGCGTATTACCCTCTATTTGATCAGCCGTTGGTTCTGCGACGGATCGCTCGAGATAAGGATATGGAGAACCATGCTCAGTACATACTTGGCGTAAATATGTTAGTTCGGGGGTGGGAGCAAATAAACCTCGTCGAAATAGCCGAACGTATCCAAAACAGCAACTCTGACTGGCACCCAACAGGACGAAGAGGAATCATAGGCGCAAGTTCACCCCTTGATATTTTTGAAATAATTGAGTTGTTAGCAGTGTTTGACGTTGATGACTACCGTGATGACTTCGTTCCGTGGGCAGCATACTCTTGGCCAAAACAAAAATGAGTACACCCCCTTCGATTCCGTAGCCCAAGTCCGCCCGATCGAACCGTTTTGTGAAACTCGGTTTTCTATGGTTACGCTCGCGCAAATCGGCGACCTGAGACGTCCATTGATCAACCGATGATGACATCATGGCGAGGTCTCGCAGATCCTCCAACCATTGGACGGCGCAGTCGTTACTGGTTTAGAGAAAGTCCAGACGCGCGTGGACAAAGGCCAACTCAAGAGGCCCGAAAAAATGGTGCTGCGGTCCAGCGCGTTTTACAACGAGACCATGGCTAACGGTATTACGATTGGACCCTCGTGGATGGTGCACTCCAGATCATAGAACGCCCGGTGAACCTTCCTCGCGAGAAGAAGTACGAAGGTCGGTTCTTGATTCAGACCGGTGAAAGGAACATCACTGCCCAAGATGCTGTGGCGCATTACAAGGAATTGAATGAAGTAGAACGCGGCTTTCGTTCTTTGAAAGATCCACTTGAAAAATGCGTCCCATCTGGCAGGTTCTGATGCGCCCAATGACACAAAATACCACGATGTAGTGACCAACAAGAATTTCAGCCCTTACTACGCAAGGACTTACGACGCGCACTGTCAAACATGGGTTAGTCCGAAGCTTGAAAAATCAGGGCAAACGTCGAGACCGAACAGAGCGGTTTACAGGCGTGTGCCGCACAGCCCCGACTATGGCTCGCCGTCCGCGATGAGCTGCCGTGCTTGGCGGGCGATCATCAAGTCTTCGCGCGTGTGGATGACCAGGATTCGCGCGTGGGAATCGCAACTAGCGACGTCACAGTCGGGCCGGCACGTCTCGTTGCGATGGTCGTCCAGGCGCACTTCCAGACACTCGAGTCCACGGGCAGGAACAAAGGGGTCAGGTCTCTTTTTTGGAACCGACCCCTTTTCCACCTCCATTTCATCGTGAAGCTCTTTTGGAGGTTGTACCTGTTGCATGATGAAATGCGCCTATTCGCAATGGCTTGCTCCACGCACGCTACTTTTTTAGAAAAAACGCTCGGCAGGTGTCACAGCCCCAGTACAAGTGGTCAGAAAGCACTTAACACACTTCCCATCAGGAGAAAGCAAATGACTATTCTTAAACAAATGATGATCGTTGGATTGACACTCGCAGCGTCCACCAGAGGGCAAGTTGCGTCGGCCCAGTTCATCCAAGTCGACCTCGACCCACCGCAATTTTTGCTGCCCAACATCGATCAACAGCCGCTGCAACAACCGCAGTTTCGATTGATTGATCCGTTCAATCCGTTTCCCAGGCCGTTCGTTTACGGCATTCGCGGAGTGGACACTCGCGGCGGCGTAAGGGTCACTTGGGTCGAACGCGGATCGATGGCCGCACGTCAGGGGATCGAAGTTGGCGACACGATCGCGTTCTATCGGGCCGGTGGCCGATCGAGCCGAGCGACGACGGCCGGTCTGCAATTTGCATTTGGAAACGGTCTGACCACCAACCTTTGGATTCGCGATTGGCGAACAGGGCGAATGGCCCTTCGGACTGCCGACTTTGGACTTGGTAATGGGTTTCCTGTTGGTGCGCCGATGTTCGGGCCTGTGATGGGTGTGCCGATGCCGTGAATGAATGTAGCACGGAATGCCATTCAGTCTGGACGGATTAGCAATCCGTCCCACAGGTAGGGCCGGAACGAGTTGGGCCGGAAAAGGCCGTCATTTGGCGGCCTTTTCTCATTTCTTGCAAAAAATTGCCGCCAAGTGTCACAGCCCCAGTACTAGAGGGCAGAAAGCAACAACAAACCACTTTTTCACGAGGGAGAGTAAAGATGAAAGTCACTATCCAAACCATCGCCTTGATCGCCGTTTTAACTGTTGCCGCCACCTCCGCCCATGCTGGATACAATCTGGCCGGAGAGGTTCAACGACTCGTCGAGCTTGGCAAAAGTGCCAAGACCGAAGTCGAAGCTGACACACAATTCGCTCGTCTGAACGAAATCGCGCCCAGCGATCCGCGCGTTCATTATACCTATGCCATGGTCTTGATCGATCAACATCGTTTTGCCGAAGCCGATCGCCAGATGAAGCGCGTGACCGCACTGAACGGCAGGAATCTCAACGCCTGGAAGGTACGCATCTGGTTGTCGGTCGTCACGAAGGATTACGACAACGCATTGTCGACCATGGAGACGCTGGTCGATCGCATGCCCGCCAAGGCCGCGTCGTCCGCGGCGGAACGAAAGTGTTGGGAGTTTGCGGCGTTCAGCGGCCAGGTGTTTGGCTACCTCGAAGGTCCGGCCAACGTCGATACCGTGAAACTGGCCGGCTACGAACAGTCCATCACGAGTTCGTTGAACGACGCTCGCCAAGCCGTGTTCAACCGGCAGCGTGACAAAGTCAATGCTCAGTTCGCTTCCGCCCGCAAGTTGATCAACGACCTGCGCCGACAAGCCGCCGCCGGCGAAATGGAAGCCCGCAAATTAGAACTGGCCAAATTGGAAAACGAACGTCAGTACGCTTTCAACGAAATGGGGAAAATTGAGGATCTGCGAACCGAGGACCGCAAGAGCAAGGCCAACGAGCGAAACGTCCATGCATCGACGCGCGGTGAATCGAGCGGCGGCTTTGGCGGAGGCAGCGTGACTCGCTCTCGAGACGAAGAAGAGCTTGGCCCGTTCTACCGCATTCATCCGCGGCATCAGAATGAACCGAATGCCAACGAATTTGCGGAGTTGGATCACCAATACGACCGCTATCGAGATTTCGACAGCCGTAGCGGATTCGGCGGCGGCTTCAGCGCTCGACGCGGCCTGGACGACAGCCACTACACCGACACCAATCGCCGCGAAGAAGACTACGACGACTACCTGGCCAACAAGGAACGTGATTTGAATCAACGCCAACGCCGCATTTCTGACGAGCAATCCCGATTGGTCAAACGACCGATCATCGGCAACTCGGCGGAATTGAAAGCCTTGACGGCGAAAGCAACGGCGCTGAAAACGTACGTCACGCTGCCTGTGTCGCCCGAACGAGAGATCAGCGCTGTGCTCGCTTCCTATTGATGTCGGCTGGAATTCGGAAGCCCGGCTTTTTCCAAAAGCCGGGCTTCTTTTTGTACAATGCGTTTCGAAAGTGAGACGAAATCATGGCCCAATCATTCGCTTGTGTTCAAGGACATACTTGGCAACTCGAAGCGTCGCCTGCATCGGAAACCGTTGGTGAAATCAAATGTCCCGTTTGTGGATCCGTGGGCGAAACCGTGGTTCAGGGCGCTTCGGACACGTTTGCCGACGATCTGCCACCGCCGCCGTCGGACGCACCGAAAGCCGCGCCCGCCACGACCTTGGATCCCTACAAGACGGCCGTCGGCAAAACGCCAAGCAGAGCTGGCATCGCCATTCCAAAGATCCTTGGCTACGAAATCGTGCGACCTCTGGGCCGAGGCGGAATGGGCGTTGTTTACGAAGCGCGACAGATTGCGCTCAACCGCACCGTCGCCATCAAGACAATCCTCGCCGCCCAGGCAGACGACCGAATGCTGGCTCGCTTCCATCGCGAAGCCGAAGCCGTCGCACAGCTCAACCACCCGAACATCGCTCAGATTCACGAAGTGGGCGACATGGGCGCGGTGCCGTTTTTTGCGATGGAGTTCGTCGAGGGCGGTAGTTTGGCGGACCATCTGCGCCGCAACTCGATGTCGATGACCGAGGTTGCGGAGTTGGTCAAGTCGCTGGCGGAGGCGATTCATTTCGCTCACGAAAACCACGTGATCCATCGCGACTTGAAGCCGGACAATGTGTTGATGACCAGCGAAGGCACGCCAAAGTTGACCGACTTCGGCTTGGCCAAACGTATGGACCATGATACGGGCCAAACGCGCAGCGGCGCTGTGCTGGGCACACCAAGTTACATGGCTCCCGAACAAGCCGCCGGTGAGATCGACAAGTTTGGTCCGCAAACGGATGTCTACGGACTGGGCGCGGTGTTGTACGAGCTGCTGACCGGCCGGCCGCCGTTTCGGGCGCAGACTCCCATTGAAACCGTGCGACAGGTCATTGACGAAGAGCCCGTGACGGTGCGAGTTTTGGAATCCAAGGTGCCGCGCGATTTGGAAACCATTTGTTTGAAGTGCCTGGAAAAAGAGCCGAACCGACGGTATGAAACAGCGAAACAACTTGCCGAGGAATTGCAGCGGTTTCTCCATCACGAACCGATTCAGGCGCGGCCGATCAGCGCGGTCCAACGGACGGCGCGATGGTGTCGACGAAAGCCGGTCGTGGCAGCAATGTCGCTGGTCTCAGCGGCTTCCATTTTGATTGCCGCGTGTGCGTTGATCTTCGGCTATGTCAATGCTATCCGAGAAAACAAGGAAACGCGACTGGCTCAACAACAAGCAGTGGCGAGCTTTCTCGATTCGCTCGATACGATCAGCGAGTTTTATGTGACGCTTGGTTCGGGCGAAGATTGGGCAACGTCGCGGAGGGAGCTGTCGCCGCTGCGGAAGCAATTGCTGGCGAAAGCACAAACGCACTACAAACGATTGACGGATCGCGAAGGGTATCTTTCGCAACTTGCAGCGGAAGGTGGTTCGAACGACCAGGCATTGGAAAAGCTCGGTGACGCGTGGAACTACTACGGCCGTGTATCGTTGGAGTTGTCGAACATCAAGACTGCTCACGGCGCGTTTCGTGAAGCGATCAAACTTCGCGGAAAGCTGGCCGACAATCAGCCCGCGCAAGTCGAGCATCAGCGGAAACTCGCCAACAGCCACATGAATTTGGGCGTTGCCGACGTGAAGCAGGGCGAAATCGATCGGGCGTGGATAGAATTTAGCGATGCCCAGAATGCGCGAAAGCAGCTTTTGAAGGACAAGCCGAACGTTTTCGTCCAGCGAGATTTGGCGATGGGATTTTACAACTGGGGCAATCTGGCTTTCGAGTTAGAACGCTTTGATGAAGCCCAGAACAAGGTCGAAACGGCAGCTAAGCAATTCAAGTTGTTGGCCGACAACGACCCGCACCAACCGCGGCATGCATATCGTTTGGCGGCTTGCTATCGCTCGCTGGCGGACATTCAAGAAGATCTCGCCAACGCATTCGACTTCTATGAAAAAGCTCGATTGATTCTCAATACGTTGCCCGACGACCATACGCAACTGACCGGGCAAGAGCCAACCGAGGAAGAATGGATCGAATACCAGGCGGAACTGGCAGTCATTTTGTTGAATCTTGGCCATCTGTATCGCGAAGCGGATGATCAGGAGGCTGCTGGACAGAACCTTCGCCGCGCCGAACAGATTTTGCTGGAACTTGTTGATCGAGCGCCAAGTGTGGTTGATTACCAGCGGAATCTCGAAACGGTGCGAAAGCTGCTGAAAAGTCTCTAAGAAGACTCAAGGATTGTTTCATCGGAATAATCCGCACAACCGATACAGTTCATAAAAGCAATGATCGGTCGCTGGCCATCGTGCTAGCGTCGGATGCCGTCTCTTCCTTTGAGGTCAGTTCTGACCAGCGTTGCGCCGAGATGAATCCAACACAGTTGCATCGATGTTATTGCGTGGCGACAGCCTGGCTGTTGATCACGCTGCCAGTGGCGGCGCAAGTTGTGACGCCAACCGATGGATTTCATATCTCAGACGAACCGCCGCAAGGCATGGTCTACGAGGTGAGTCAGCCGCCTGAGTCCAACGACAGCGCCGATCAACCGGCAACTCCCCGTCAAACTCCGCCGCCCGATAGAACGACGCGGCCCAATCCATTTGCCTCCGTCGATCCCCAATCGCGACAACGGCGGTCTCGATCGCGGCTGGCCCGCGCACCGTATATGCTCGGTGATTTCCTGGGATTGGCCAGCGTCAGCGCAGACGTCCTCTACATGACGCAGGGGCAATACCAAACTCACGATCGAATCGATGCGTCCCTCCCATTGCCTGGCAGCCAGATTGTCAAAGTGTCGGAAAACAACGTGGCGATGACAGGCGATCGAGCCTATTTGCTTTACAACCACTTTCACAACGCGATCAACACCGTTAGTTCGACTGGCTTCAGCTCGAAGCACATCGAACGCGGAACGTTTGGCTGGGAGCGAAGTTTTCGCGGTGGACGGTGCTCTGTCGAAATCCGTCTTCCCATTACCGACAACATTGACTTGGCCGGTCCTGGATTTGCTAGCGACTCCGGCCAGATTGGCAACCTTGGCGTCATCTTCAAACGCCTGACGGTTCAGACGGAGCGGACCGCTGTTTCCACAGGCATCGGCGTCACGGCGCCAACCGCGGGCGATGTTCAAACGACCGTGCCGGCATTGAACTACATGTTTGAAGTGCAAAACCAAACCGTACACCTGATGCCTTTTATCGGCCGGCTTTCCGCTCCCGACGACAACTTTTTCTATCACTCCTTCCTACAACTTGACATTCCCGTCGGAGGCGACTCTGTCTTGATGAACAACGGAGTGAATACGGCGTCGGGTGTGCTCAATGCACAAACGTTACTGATCTTGGACGCTGGAACGGGCCAATGGCACTATCGCAACCCGCGCGGTTCGGGCATCACCGGAATTGCTTCGCTCGTTGAACTGCATTACACCACCGCGCTGGAAAACGCCGATCGGGTGGCGGGACCAGCATTGCTCGGTTCACCTGTGTTCGGCAACCGGGCGAATCGCATCGACATTCTCAATCTCACGTTCGGCATGCACGTGACCTTGGGGTCGCGCATCGCTCTTCGTGTCGGCGGCGCAATTCCTCTGAACAAAGGCGACAACAGCGCTTTTGACTCGGAAACACAGGTTCAATTGATCGTCCGCTAAACACGTTCTTTCCCTTGCAAGCACTCTTTTTTCCGGCGACGTCGTTGAAAAACTGCCGCCCGGCAGTTATTTTGTAGCTGGCTGAATAACTTGCCGCATTCTAAGTTGTGGGCGGGTCTCCCGGCCTGCCCACGTATTGATCCCGCCTCAAATACACATCTTCGTTAAAGGAGTAGCTCATGAGCAACCAAACCAATCGTCGTAACTTTATGAAAATCACTGCCGCTGCCGGCGCTGGTTTTTGGGCCGCTGGCGGTGTTAGCCCGCGACCTAGCCGTGCCGCGATCGACAAAGTCAATTTTGCCTGCATTGGCATTATGGGCAAAGGCGACAGCGATTCTGGCGATGCCAAGCGACTGGGTAACGTTGTCGCCATCTGCGATATCGACCAGGACCGGCTGGACAAGTGGCAAGACAAGTACAGCAAGAAGGGCAAGACACCCGAGTTCCACGACTATCGCAAGATGCTGGAACAAATGGACAAGAGCATTGACGCGGTGACGGTCAGCACGCCCGATCACTCCCACGCGCCTGCGTCGGTGATGGCCATGAAAATGGGCAAACACTGTTTTACGCAAAAGCCGATGACGCACTCGATCTACGAAGCGCGTTTGATGGCCGAGATCGCCGCCGAGAAAGGTTTGAAGACCCAGATGGGGAATCAAGGGACGGCCAACGCGACCCTTCGCAAGTCGGCCGCATTGATTCAAGCCGGCGCGATCGGCACGGTCAAAGAGATTCACGTTTGGACGAACCGACCGGTGTGGCCGCAAGGCGAGGATGCACCGACCGAAACTCCCGACGTGCCCAGCAACGTGCATTGGAAAGAGTGGGTTGGGCCCGCGAAGATGCGGCCCTATCATCCCGCCTACCATCCGTTCAAATGGCGAGGTTGGTGGGACTTCGGCACCGGTGCCTTGGGCGACATGGCATGCCACACTTTGAACATGCCATTCATGGCCCTCAACTTGCGTGACCCCAGTTCGGTTCAAGCCGAGTCGTCGGGCCACAACAAACAGACGTATCCGAAATGGTGTTTGATCGATTATGTCTTCCCAGCCATCGGCGATCGTCCGGCTTGCACGATGCGTTGGTATGACGGTGGCAAGAAGCCGCCAGCGGAAATCCTGCCTTCCGCCGATCAACTCGGAATCAAAGATCCGAAGGCTTACAGCCGCAAGATCAACACCGGTTCGCTGGTCGTTGGCGACAAAGGCTCGTTGTTCTCGCCCGGCGATTACGGCGGAGACGGCGCCACGGGTATCTTGTATAACAACGAATTCGTGCAGCAGGACAAAGTCGATGTTGAAGTCGAAGTAACACGGTCTCCCGGTCACTTCGAAGAATACGTGCTGGCGATCATGGGAAAAATGGATCAAGCGCGATCGAATTTCCCCGAATACGCCGGCGGCCTGACCGAAACCGTCTTGCTCGGCAACCTGGCCGTCTGGGCCGCGGCGAAGCCGGGCGTGGGCGATAAGATCGAGTGGGATGCCAAGAATCTCAAGGCCAAGAACGGAGTTCCGGAATTGGCTGAAATCGTGAAGAACAATTATCACAACGGTTACAAACTGTAATGTGTGAAAATCGTTGAAACGATCGAGGCCGCGAGTGCAGTCGCTCGCGGCCTTTTTCATGGATTTCTGGTGGCTGCCGGCTCGGCGTTGGACGAAAGTACAACACAACTTGAACGACCCGGCGTCAATACAAAGTGGCACTCTCGAAGTAGATAAGATGACGAAACCAACACGCAGACAATTCACAGCGAGCGTTGCAGCGGGCGTATTGTGTTCAACCACCGCCGCCAATGCTGTCACCTTGAAAGCGAATCCGATCGGCCTCGGGTTCAGTCTCTACGGGATGCGTTCGCTCAAGGTCGTCGATGCGTTGCGCACCGTCAAACGAATCGGCTACGACTGTGTTGAGCTAACGGTCACCGCGGGCTGGCCCGCCGATACGGCAATGTTGTCAAAAGGCGACCGTCGATCGATTGCCGATACGCTGAAAGATACCAGCCTGCGTCTTTCGTCGCTGATGGAGCACTTGTACGCAGTAGTGGACGATAAAAAGCACACATTCAATCTCGACCGCATCAAGGTGGCCGGTGAACTCGCGCACCAACTTTCGCCCACTCGCCCGCCGGTGATCGAAACCGTTCTGGGTGGTCGTTCGTCCGAATGGGAAGCGACCAAGCACAAGATCGTCGACCGCCTGCACGATTGGGCGAAGGCCGCCGAATCGGTCCGTACGGTCATCGCCATCAAAGCCCACGTTGGCGGGGCGATGCACTTGCCAGAGCATCCGGTTTGGATCGTTGAGCAACTCAAGAGCCCGTGGATCAAATGCGTCTATGACTACAGCCACTTCAAACTGAGCGACGTCGACATGGCCAAGTCGGTGACCACACTGGTTCCGCATGCCGCTTTCGTTCACATCAAGGATGGACACCGTGTCGACGGCCGCGTGCAGTTTCAATTGCCCGGCGAAGGATCAGTTGACTGCGCGGAGTTGCTGGCGTTGATATCGGCCGCGGGATATGCAGGCGACGTGGTCGCGGAAGTCAGCGGCCAGATTCACGGCAAACCGGGATACGACCCCGTCGCGACGGCAACGAAATGTTACAATCATCTTTCCGCTGCCTTTGCAAAAGCCGGAATCAAGCGAGCGTGAATCATACAAGGAACCACCCATGCCCAAGGTATTGATGCCGATCGGTGACGCCACGGAAACATTGGACACGTTCTACCCCTTTTTTCGCCTGCCCGAAGACGGTTTCGAAGCGGTCGTTGCCGGCCCGGAAGCACGGCCTTATCACACGGTGCTGCACGAAATCCCGCCCGACAGCAGCATCCCGTGGGACATCACGCAGGAGCGCCCCAGCTATTTCATCAACGCCCAGATCGCCTTTCGAGACGTCAACCCCGACGACTACGCTGGCCTATTTATCTCCGGGGGCCGCGCGCCTGAGTACTTGCGGTACGACCAGGATCTGCTGAACATCACACGTGCAATTCACGAGGCGGGCAAACCAATCGCCGCAGTCTGCCACGGAGTCGAAATTCTCACAGCGGCCAACATCATTCAAGGCAAAACGGTCACCACCGTCGCCAAATGTGCGATGGACGCCGAACAAGGCGGGGCCACCTACGTTGACCAAGAGCTTGTCATCGACGGCAATCTGGTGACCGCCCGTACTTGGCACGACAACACGCCATTCATGCGTCAGTTCCTTCGGATGCTCAAAGACACCGCGTTCACGGACACGGGTTGAAGCAGGTATACCACGGCCAGTTAGTAATGTCCGCATACGTCGTTTAACGCCGAGCCGGCAGGCGACGGCACACGAATAGCCGTCGCCTGCCGGCTCGGCGTTAAGCGAGGACATTTTCTACTGGCCGCGGCATAGTCTAGCGTGCGGGAATTTGCCGCTGCGGAATCCGTTCCGGACCTTCAAGAGGTGATTGTTCGACGAAACGGAACCGGCGTCCGTCCTCCTCACTTCGAACCGCCCCAAACCACTTCACGGTACTCTTTCCAGAAAACATCCAACTTCGTTATGCCGGCTCGCTTAGCAATGGCAAGGTCTTCAATAAGTGGTAAGGGCACGTCTCCGTCTTTCGCTTCAAGTTCGTCCAAGAATGCGCGCGTCGAAATGGCATCCTTAAACCGCATATCAGTGTCAGATGCACGGTCAAGAATGCCGGCAACCCGAATCTCCTGAATCCTGGCTTCCATGTCTGAATTTTCGCTGGTAACGATGTCGGCGTTAATGAACCATCCACCGGGCCGCATTACGCTTATACAATCGCGAATCACATTTTCCTTTTCTATCGAAGTCAAGTGATGAAGTGCAAACGATGACAAGACAAAATCAACGCCTTGTAAGCTTGGTAGCAGTTCTGCGAGATTTCTGAAATCGCCGGAAACAAACCGAACTTTTTCAGATAGTGCACCCAATCGCGTTTTGGCAAGCCCCAACATCGCCGACGCACCGTCGACAGCGACGACGGTCGACGACGGAAAGGCCTGAAGAAAACGCATGCAAAACAGCCCTGTTCCCGCTCCCAAATCAACCGCCACCAGAGGGTCGCATTTTTCAAAGGGAATCACACCGAGAGCGGTTCTAATCATCTTGTGACGATTTGGATGCATAATGTCCATGTCGGCATCGTATCTGGATACCCTCTCGGGAAGGTCATAAGCATCGATGGTCGACATCTAAAGTATCCTCAAACACGAACTGTTCGTTCCGTTATGGCTCCGGTACATTGCCCGACAATTCTCCGAGCCAGTTGGTTCGCAGTGTATCCAAAGATAGGCATTGCCTTCTATACTGACTTCCGTCTGTATACCCCAGCGTTGCAAAAGCTCTGCCGTAGGACGGATTGCCAATCCGTCCGTTGCGCAACCAAACGAACATCACGGCATGCGGCCAAACATCACGGATCGTGAAGTCTTGCCACAATCAATTTGCTTGGTTTTGCTTCGGTACTTCGCGGACGGATTGGCAATCCGTCTTACATCTTCTGCAACCGCAGGGTATACCGCCCGGTCCGAATCAATCATTGCCTAATTGGTAAAGCGGTTCGGCGATGCCAGAGGAATCCACACCCCAAGGCGTCCAAACCAGCGAGATCTTCGCAATCTCAATATCGGTTTTGCGAGGCCGGATTTGCAACTCTTCGAACTCGAGATTGTCAACGTCAAACTTCCGCTCGAGTTGTTCGACTTCGGCTTCGAATTCCGCTTCGAGCGCCTCGAGCTTCTCCTTGAGATCTTCGACCTTCTCTTTCGCACGGCCAACGTCGCCTCGCTGTTGTGCGGCGCGGCCCACACTGCGCATCGACGATGACGCACGAGAAACATTCGTGCGGCTGGCGATCTTGCGACCGAACAGTGCGCCCAGTAATGTGCTACCAAACGAAATCGCTGTATCGACAGTTGCGCGACTAGCCTGGGACTTTTCGCGATCGACCGCGGCTTCGGCCGTTTTGATGCGGCCCTGCAACGTTGAGAATTTCGAACCGTAACGTTTGCGCAATTTCTCGACTCGCAAGTCGCGTTCTTCGTAGACCAGTTGGCGCAGTCGGACGCGGAAGTCACCCTCGGTTTCAGCCGGCTCAGAGTACTCCTTCAGTTCCTTGCATTTGAAAACCGCCAACGACTGCGTTCTGTAGAGATGCGACTTAAGTTTCTTGCCCCAATCGTCGTAGTTCTTTGCGCGAGTCAGCTCGGTTGGGATGGCGGCAAACGTCGCGCCGTCGTCCGGTTCGTCTTCCAAATCCAAAGCGTCACCAACGAATGGTACGGAGTCTTCCCAAACCGATGCGGACAACTTGTTACGCACGGATGCCAACAAAGTTCGCTCGTGCCACGTGTCCACTTTGTAGCTCACGCGAGCAAAATGCAACTTGCCGCGACCGAGCAGAGCCGGTCGATAGACCAGCTTTGCATCGCTACCAATGCGGTGGCTGCGCCGCATATAACGGACATCGACGCTCGGCGGGAGCACGAGATTTTCCGACGGCGCGGCGTCCATCGAAATCGCTTCCTGAGTCGGCGCGGCCGTTGGCCCCACGTCTAAAGTGGTGACCGTCTCTTTGTCGACCAATTTCTTCCTGTCGTCCATTAATGCTGAAATCTGCTTCCGCGTCAGTGGACCTCGCAAATACGACATAGCCCAGCGCGTTTGAAAGACAATCGGCGCATCTTCGTGGACGTTGTTCATGAGGAAAACACGGCTGCTCAGCCCGGCTAACGTCGCTTCCATCTTTTGCCGATCAAACGTCGCGCCAGCGGCGGTCGATGCGCCCTCGAGACCTTCTAAGACGCGAGCCTTGTCACGCTCGGTTTGCAAGCGCCCCAGGAACCACGTGCCCGTATTCGACAGACCTTTGTAGTCAAGATCGACCGGATTTTGTGTCGCAAGCACGACGCCCAGCCCGTACGCGCGGGCCTGCTTCAACAGTGTTAGCATTGGCAATTTGGATGGTGGGTTGGCGGTCGGGGGAAAATAGCCAAACACCTCGTCCATGTAGAGAAGAGCGCGAAGGCTTGACGTGCCCGGCTGACTGCGAACCCAGGCCAAAACTTCGTTGAGCAAGATCGTGACAAAAAACATCCGCTCGGAATCGGACAAGTGCGCGATCGAGATGACCGAAAGCCGCGGCTTGCCTTGGTCCGTGTAGAGCAGTCGCTTGACGTCCAGCGGGTCGCCTTCCATCCAACTGGCAAACGACGGCGATGCCAGCAGGTTGTTCAACGTCATCGCCAGGTCGACTCGATCTTTAGACGGAAAAAAGGTCTCCAAATCGATGATGCCGACCTTGTCGAACGGCGGCGATTGGATTTCGCCGATCAGCTTTGCGATATCCAGACTTCGCCCTTGCCGCCAGGCTTGCGCGAGAATATTCGAAATCAGAATGTGCTCTCGGCTACGGACAGGATCGGCATCAATGCCGAGCAAGGCAAGCAAACCCGATGTCGACGTACTGACGCGTTCGCTAAATGCATCATTGTCGTCCAGCACAGCCTGTGAAGGCGCCGCAAAGCTGCGCAGCACGGTCACTGGCAAACCCGCGTTACTGCCCGGTGTGTAGATTGCCATGTCGACGGCGTCGCGAAATCGTTGAATCCGGTCCGGTGCCTGCCCCCACGACGCCAAGCCTTCGCGCCAGAGTTTTGCGACGCTGACGGCGTATTGGTCGGCCGTCATGCCTTTTCGCGAGGCTTCACCGTCGTCGACCCAGGGTCGAAAGTCCGACGATTGTAATTCGGGAAAGGTCAGAAAAAGGTTGCCTAGATCGCCCTTGGGATCGATGGCAATTGCGGGAATGCCGTCGATCGCGGCCTCCTCCAGCAGCGAAAGGCAAAGCCCGGTCTTGCCGCTTCCGGTCATTCCAACACAAACCGCGTGCGTCGTCAGATCTTTGGAGTCGTACAGCAGCAAATCGTCACTGGGCGCGGCTTGGTTAAGATCATAGGACTTTCCCAAGTAGAATGCACCGAGCTTTTCAAAATCTTGCATTACGTTTGTCTTTCAAATTCTGATCCGTGGAAGACGACGTGCCGCGACCAAGCGAAGTGCAGGATTATAAATGCGCGCACATCTAAACCGTCAATTTATCGAAATTCGCGTGGTCGCCACAAGCAGCGGGCAAGTGTGAATTGCAAAAAGTTTGCTTACGACACAGTATCCGAGTCTGATTTGACCAAGCCCAGATCACACAAGATGACATAAACACTTGGGATCACGATCAAGATCAGCACGGTTGAGGCCATCATGCCGAAGGCGATGGCGACGGCAAGTGGGATCAGCGTCTGGGCTTGCGAGCTGCGTTCGAGCGTCAGTGGCAAGAGGCCAGCGATGGTGGTCGCCGACGTGAGCATGATGGCGCGGAAGCGGATGCGGCTGGCTTGGCCTGCGGATGCTTCGGCGTCATGGCCAGCGTCCCGACCTTGTTTCAAGAAGAGGATCAGAAGGATCGAATCATTGACGACCACGCCGCTGAGCGAGATGAAACCAACGAGGCTAGGCATGCTGATGTCGAGGCCGAAGAGCAAATGTCCCCAGATGACGCCGATCAGTGCCATCGGGATGGCAAACATCACGACAACTGGCTCAAGCCACGATTCGAATTGGTAGCACAGAATCGCGTAGACGCCTAACAAGCCAAGCGCGAACGCGGCCAGCATTGACGATTGCGTGTCGGCCGACTCGGCGGATTCGCCTTCGAGGTTGCAATGGACGCCAGGAAAATCCTTTTGCAGTTGCGGGATTTTCTCGGTCTCAAAAAGCGACATGAGTTGCGAGTTGTTGACCACGTTTGGGTCGATGTCGCCGATCAGCGTCACGGTGCGTTGGCTATCGACGCGAGCGATTCGTGACCAGCCACGATCGATGTTGATGTCGGCGACGGTTTGAATCGGCACTTGCGCTCCGTCGGACAAGATAAAGTGAAAATTGAGTAAATCATCGAGATTGTCGCGGTTCTCGGGATCGAACCGGACGTTGATTTCATATTGAGCCGCGCCGACTTGGACATCGTCGGCCGTTGTTCCTTGAAACGCGGTGCTCAGTTGGTTGGCCATCGATTGAACACTCAAGCCGAGGCCAAACGCGCCATCTTTGATTCTCAGGCGAACTTCGCGTTTGCCCGGTCGCAGATCGTCGTTTAAGTCGAAGACGCCCTCGAAGCGGGCGAACCACGCGAGTGCGTCTTGTGCGGCGTCCTTTGCTTGATCGAGATCCTCGCTTTCGAAACGCACTTCGATCGGGCGACCCGCGGGGCCGATCGCCGGTTCGCCAAACGTGAGGCTGATGACGTCCACGATCTGGCCGCACTCGGTTCGCCAAGTCGAGAGAACATCGTCAACGCTGGTCGATCGATTTTCAGGCGCGAGCAATTGAACGGTGACGGTCGCGACGTGAGCACCGGCTTCAAACGCGTCCTTGTTTTCATTGAACTGGACCATGATCGATTCGACGAGCCGTTTACCGCCGGGCTGGTCGTTAAACTTTTCATTGACGCGTTTCATTGCGTCGCTGACTTGCCGTGCGACATTCTCGGTCTTTTTCAGCGGCGTTCCTTGCGGCAACAGAATGCGAGCATGCACGACGTCGCCTTCCGTTTCGGGAAACGCGGTGTAACCAACGAACCCGCCGGCCATCAGCGAGATCGACAGAATAAACGCGGCGATGCAAATTCCGGCGGTTAAGTAACGCCAGCGAACCGACCAGTCGACGATCGAGCCGAACAACGACTCGCGCGTCCAATCAACGACCGCGTTGACTTTTTGCCGAAACTTGCCGACGCGCTGGGGATCGTCGTCATGCAGCGAGTGGCCGAGGTGCGCGGGCAGGATTAAGAACGCTTCAATCAAACTGACGCTCATCACCATCAGCAGCACGATCGGGATGACTTCGAGCACGGCACCGATATCGCCCGACAGCGACGCGAGCGGACCGAGCACGCAGATCGTTGTGAGGAACGACGACAACACGCCGCCAGCAACTTCGCGGACACCGTCGACTGCCGCCGCCATCGACGATTTGCCTTCGGCCATGTGTCGCGCGATGTTTTCGGCGATCACGATCCCGTCGTCCATCAGCAGCCCGACGGCTAACAGCATCGCGACCATCGTCATCATGTTGATCGATTGCCCGGCCATCGGCATCAGGTAAAACGCGCCGAGGAATGACACGGGCAAACTCATCACGACCCAAAACGAAATCTTCACGTTGAAGAACAGCCACATCGTGATGAACACCAGCACGATGCCTTGCCACGTGTTCGTGAGCAGCAGCCCGAGCCGGTCGTTGATCAGCACCGAATTGTCAGACGTGATCGCGATCTTCAACTTCGGCTGGCGAATTCGCTCGCCATCGAGATAATCGCGGACGACCGCAGCCACTTTGGTTGTGTCCTGGTTGCGCGTTTTGTCAATTTGCAAGATACCAGCACGCTTACCGTCGAGCCATGTTTGGACTTCGGCGTCTTCAAACGTGTCGGTCACTCTCGCGACGTCGCCCAGCAGGATTTCCGCCGCGCCCTCTTTTGCCGAAATCACGATCTGTTCCAGTTCGCGCGGCGTGCGGCGTTGTTCGACGAAACGGACGAGCAGCGTGTTGTCTTTCGTTTCGATCGTGCCGACCGGAACATCGACGCTCTGCGTGGCGACGGTTTCCGCAACTTGGCTGGCGGTCAATCCAAACTGGCGCAGCGCGGCGCTGTTCAAATCAACTCGCAACTCGCGATCAGAAAAACCTTGGATCTCGACGAGCGAAACCATGGGCTGCGTTTTTAATCGTGACTTGAGATCGTCGCAGTAGTCTCGCAAATCACCGGGCGACATCGGGCCTGTCACGGCGACAGTCATCACGGCGTCGGTCATGCCAAGCTGTGTGAGGACCGCGTCTTCGGCCGACTCAGGGAAATCGTCGATCGCGTTGACTTCGGTTTCGATGTCCGACTGAACTTCCGTGACACTCGCATTATCCTCGATCTCGACGGTCACGCGGCCGATGCTCTCTTCGGCGACGGATTTTATCTCTTTAATGAATCGGACGCCGTCGATCGCGTCTTCGATTTTCTGACAAATTGCCTCTTCGACTTCTTCGGCCGAGGCGCCTGGATAGGGTACGGCGACTTGAATCTTCGACGGTGCGAAGTCGGGAAACGTTTCGCGCCGCAGAACGGGAATCGCCGAAATGCCCAATGCGATGAACACGAACATCAGCAGGTTGGCGAGCGTCTTGTGACTGACAAATCGGTTGAGCATCCGCAGTTCCTCGCAATCACTCTTTACGATTCAACGATTGTTGAACTTGCACGGCGAGGTGCGTCGCGGCCTCTTTGTCCACGACCGGCTTGACCAGCATCCCTTCGATCGCGGGCGTTGGATCGCCGATGGCGAGCTTCTCACCTACATTGAGTCCCTTTTTCACGACGACGTAATCGTCCTGTGCGAATTCAATTTCGATCTTGCGACGTCGCAAACGATTTTCCTTGTCGAGCACAAACACGCTAGATCCGCTAACGGCACTTTGCGGAACGATCGTTTTCTTCTTCAACTCCTTGCCGAAAAAAGTCACGTTGCAAAATGCACCTTGCATCAGCGGCGGCTTTCGCGGGGCCTTGGACGGATTCTCGAGCGCGATCGGATTGTCGGCCGAAACGACCAGACCAATAGTTCGTGTGCGGGCATCGAATACTTCGCGAACGCTTTCGAACTTACCGGTCCAAGTTGCCTTTGGTCCGGCGGCTTGGTTGTGAATCAACACGTCCATGCCGCCGAAGAAATCTCGCATTGCTGCCATCGATGGAGTGATGGTGTCCGATCGACTACGACCCACCAATCGCCGGACGTCGGGCACGGGAACTTGCGCCTCGACTTCGACTTGCTGAGCGCTGTAGCCCTCGAACAACATCTCGTTCGTCGCGACAAACTGGCCGGCCTCAAGCTGCACGTCGCCGATTCGCATGAGAAAAGGTGCGACAACTTTTGTGCGGTTGACGTTGCGTTTGGCCTGTTCGAGTTTCGCGTTCGATTGTTTGAGCGCGGCTTGATAAGACTTTCGTTGCGACGAGATGAGGCTTTGCGCGTTTTCGATGTCTTGAATGCGCTGCTGTTGTGCGAGCATCGCGCGACGTTTGACGTCGACGCTCGCCTGCGAACCGGCGTCGCCTTTGAGCAAATCTTGGGCTCGCTTCAATTCGCTTTGGTAGACGGCCAGCAAGTCACGTTCGATTTTCAACGTCTTGTTGTAGTTTTTGTCCTTTTGGTCAAGCTGCTCGACATCAGAATTGGTCTGCTCGATGCCGCTTTCGAGTTCCGTGCGGGTGTCGATGTAATCTTTGTCGTCGATCGTAAAGAGTTCTGTGTCGGGCTGGACGATCGCACCAGATCGCAAATCTGCGTGAACCGACTTAACGCGACCGGAGACTTGCGCGACAGCTCGCCAAGTCCGCGCGTATTTGGACGTCCCAAATCCTTCGACCTTCGGCCGGACATCCATTTCTTGGACCTCGATCACACTCAGCGCACGAGAAATCTCCTGTTCCGGACGCAATTCTGGATCGCTGCGACTGATTGACACCCACCACAACACCACCAGCGCGATCACAATCGGCGGGATGATTAAGAGTTTTCTGTTACGGGTCAGCAAACCAACCCACGAAAAATTTGCCATCGAAGACTCCAAAGCAAATGACATCGACGTCAGCTTCCACTTTATTTGCGGGCCGTCGACAATTCAAATCCATCGCCGTTGGGTGTCTGGCATTCGATTGGACAGAATCCAGGCAGACGTTTGGGACAGTATTCATCCGGGCCAAAATGGCAATCGAGGCGTGGCAGGCAGTTCACTTCGTTGCGGATTTCCCAGCCGCCGCCGAGTGCCCGGTAGATCTGGACGAAGCCTTGCGCGACTTGCAGTTCAACTTGAACCAACTGGTCTTGCAACGAGACGAGGTTCGCTTCCACCGTGAAGACCTGGTTGTAAGTGAATCGCTCGTCGGTGCCGGATTTCCACGTCTCTTTCGCGATCTTCACGGCCTTTTCCATCGCGGTCGTTGCTTCCGTGAGCTTGGCATATTGTCGGCGTGCGTAGAGGAACTGGGCCATCGCGTCTTCGACTTCGCGTTGTGCAGTGAGCACCGTGTTTTGGTAGTTGGCGACTTGTTGCTTGAACACGGAGCGTTGGACTTCGACTTTGTTCTTGATGCGGCCGTAATTCAAAATGTTCCAGCGAAACGACGGACCGATTGAGCCGCCGGTGCTTTGTGACGAAAACAAATCGGCAAAATCGGCGGACGACAGCGACATGGTTCCATTGATCGCAAACGCGGGATAGAGATCGGCTTGTGCGATGCCGATTCGTTCCGACTGAGCTGCAACCGATCGTTCGGCGCTGCGAATATCGGGACGCCGTCGCAGTAACTCGGCGGGAATTCCAACCACGGCGATTTCCGGCACGATCGGAATGTCGCCTGCGCCGATCATGGATTGCAATTCGGCAGGCGGCATGCCCAGCAAAACGCAAAGCCGGTTTTGAGCACGCCGGCGACTTTGCAACAACTGGGGCACGCTTGCTTCGGTTTGGCGGAGATTGCTGAGTGCCTGTTCGACGTCGAGACCCGAAATCTCTTTGAGTTCCTTTTTGGTTTCGTTGCGTCGCAAAGTCTCAGCCTGAATTTCGATATTTTTCTGCGCGTAGGCGAGCCGCTGGTCGATGCTGCGAAGTTCCAAGTAGGTCGACGCAACATCCGCGACCAGTGTGACGAGCACGTTGTCCAAATCTTCGATCGACGCGTTGTACTCCGCCCCGGCTGCCGAGATCGATCGGCGGATGCGGCCCCAGAAGTCGACTTCCCAAGTGAGGTTCAATCCGGTTGCCCAGGAATCGATTACGCGCGGAGCTCCGGGAATCGCATTTGCGGTGTTGCGACTGTTTTGCTGCCGAGTGTATGAGCCGGTCGCGGTTTGACTTTGCGGCCAGAAATCACCACGCGTGGCGGCGAGTTGATGCCGCGTTTGAACGACGCGAAAGACGGCCGTCTTAACCTGCAGGTTGTTTTGATACGCCGTATGAATTAGCCGCTCCAAAACCGGATCTTGAAACGCGTGCCAATAGTTCAAGTTGTCGATTGGTTGTCGAACAATCGCAGGATCTTGTTCAATCCAATCGCCGTTTACTGGTGCGGCTGGCCGAGCATAATCCGGACCGACCTTTAGCCCGTTGCTCCACCAATTTTGTGTTGACCGACATCCGCTGATACACGACGCACACAGCGCGAGCAAAAGACACATCGTCGCATTCCTACTTTTGCTCATTTGCTCGCCTCAGCTCCGTCTGGTGAACGCACTAATCTAATATCGGTTCCAACCAGATTCGCAGAAAAACCAATAGACTAACGCTGTCCTTTCCCACCCAAGCATGATAACCGGTCGCAAAAAGCGTCCGTTTTGATCAGTTCTGCCGGATTCGGGCGCACCTCGTCGCGCACAATTCAACATTTGGTCAAACCTTACCGGCGAGTTTGAAATCGTTGCAACCAGAAATGCACGGCCAATTTATTGCGACCAGTCCAATGAAACAAGAACTGACAAGTGGAAGCAACTCTTAGAAATCTCGGCCAATAATCACGTCTGTTTTTCGACGCATCTTGGCTGTACGCGGGCTCTTGCTCGAATCGCGGCCAAGTCAGCAGAGGGGCGATCATGTACGCGATTCTTGGTCTCGGCACGTTGTATTTACGCTATCACGATGTCGATCCGCGCATTCGGCCAGGAAGACTGACAACGACGTGGCTGTGGATCTGCGGACTGGCGCTGGTCGTCATCTCGCCGGGCGGCATTCTCTTGACGATGGCGATCAACTTTGAGTGGATCACGTTCAACTGACCGCCGCGATCAGGGCTTTGATGTAACCAACGGCCCAAGCTCGTCCGCGATGACACCACGGCGTGTCGTCGACCATCCGCGGCACATGATCGGGAATGATGAAGCCGTTGAAGCCGACCTCTTTGAGCGCGCGGATCGTTCCGACGGGATCGCAGTTGCCCTCGCCTAGATGGCACTCAGTAAAATCATCGACCGGTCCCTGCACATCGCGAAAGTGAACGTAAAAAATCTTGCCGCGATCGCCGAAATAACGAATCGCGTCGTGCACCCCTTCGCCGCCGCGCATCTCCGACCAACAGCCGTGACAAAAATCGAGCCCGTGCATCGGACTGTCGAACGTTTCCATCGCGCGGCGGAAATTATCGAAGTTACGGAACACGCGCCCGACGCCGCCCAGTATCGGGACGGGCGGATCGTCTGGATGCAGTGCCATCCACAGGCCGACTTCCTCGCAGACGGGCAAAATCCGCTCCATGTACCAGCAGTAGTTGTCCCAGATTTCTTCTTCGGTGTACTCACGATCGATTTGCACGGTCGACCAGGTTCCGAAATTCGTCTTGTCGTGGGGTCCGATCGATTTGGCTTTCTCGTAGTTGAACGAAGTGGCCAGTGCCCCGCCGCGAACCAGCGTATCATCGGCCGTTCGCCAAACGCCGCGCGGCATGAACGCGTAACCCAGAATCGGAACGCCGGCCCGCGCGATGTTGCGAATCGTATAGGCCATGTTTTCCAGTTGCCGCTCACGGCCAGGACTTCCCAGCATGATCTCGTCATAAAACGTGGCGGGGACGTTTTCAATCGCGATCAATCGCATTCCGGCCGCTTCCGCTTGGGAAACGAGCCACGCCAGATCTTCGTACTCCCAGCGCTCGGTACCCGGCAGCTTGGGCGTGTTCATCTGAAAGTCGTCGCAACCACACTGCTTGATAAACTGCAAACGCTCGTCAGCGATCTCTTGAAACTGCCCCAAGCCAACTCGCATCGGAAGCTCGTCAAGGTTGATCATTGAATTCCCTTCTCGTAGCCGTCACGCCTCGCCTGACGATGCCGGTGCGCGATGCTCCATCACGCGGATGTCGATCATTCATCACGAGTTCCCCGTGTAGTGTGGCGATTCTACGGTTTGTTATACTCGACGCAGCTTAGAATGACACACGTCCTATCAACGCGAGGCCGTCGTGAGCGACAAGCCATCGGCGGACAAACAAGACGAGCAAGATAACAAGATCGATCTTTATGCGCGCGATGCTCACACATTCGAAGAGCCGCCGCGGAGCTTTGGGGCAACGCTGCGCTACTTAGGGCCAGGCTTGATCCTGGTCGGCTCGATCGTCGGCTCGGGCGAATTGATCATGACGACCAAGCTCGGCGCGCAAGCTGGCTTTGCACTGCTGTGGTTTGTGCTGCTTTCTTGCGTTATCAAAACTGTCGTACAGGCCGAGCTGGCGCGTCACGTAATCTCCAGCGGCGAAACGATCCTGGTGATGTTCAACAAGCTGCCCGGGCCTCGCGTGGGGCGGCCGAGTTGGCTCTGTTTGGAATGGTTGCTGGTCGTCGTGCTAAGCACCTACGTGGGCCTTGCCTTGTGGACGTGGAAGTTTGCCGCACGAATCGGCGTTGCTGGACTGATTGCGATCGTTCTGGCAATCTGGTTTGTGACGGCGACGTTGATCGCCATCCGCCATCGCCGCCGCGTCACAACCGAAGGCAAGGATTCTCAAGCGCGACCGGTGTTGGGATGGTTCTTGTGGCTGTACCTGGCGTGCCAATTGGTGATGTTTATCAATGGCGGCGCGGTGATTGGTGGCGCGGGGCAGGCGTTGGCGTTGGGTTTTGAGAACCTGTTGGGAAAAACCGACGCGCGGCTTTGGACGGTCGGCATCGCGATACTCTGTGGGTCGCTCTTGCTCGCCGGTCGTTACAAAATGCTCGAACGTATGTCGCTGACGATGGTTTTCATTTTTACGTTGATTACGATTCTCTGCACAGTGCTGCTCCATTGGACTGACAACGCGATTACGTTCGAGCAGGTCCGCCAAGGATTGCAGTTTTCACTGCCTGAAGCACTCGGCAACAACGTGACGCTGACCATGATTGTGTTGACCGCGCTCGGTATGTACGCGGCGACCGGGATCGGGACGTGGGAAATGATGCACTACACCTACTGGTGCGTCGAGAAGGGCTACGCTCGACACACTGGCGCGAATCAGCCCGACGACGAGTGGGTGCGGCGGGCGCGCGGATGGATACGCGTAATGTATACCGACGTGCTGCTGACAATGGTTGTGTTCACGGTCAGCACGGTTTGTTTTTACTTTCTTGGCGCGGCGATTCTGTATCCGAAACACGATCCTGACGGCGCAGAAACGCTGACGGTGCTGCAAAACATTTTCACAAAATCGTTGGGCCCATGGGCCGCCACGCTGTTCGTCGTTGGCGGGTTTGTCGTGCTGTTCTCGACCACGTTTTCTGCCACGGCCGGTAGTTCACGTCTGGTGGCCGACGCCCTCTGCGTGATGGGAGTGGTCGATGGCAGCGATTATCACGCACGTCTGCGGTTCACGCGCATTTACATTGTTTTCGGATTGACGATGGGAACTGTCACGTATTGTCTTTTACAGAACCCGCCGCTGATGTTGGTGATCTCGGGCTTTGTGGCGGTCGTGCTTTATCCGGTGTTTGGCGTGGGAACGCTCTATTTGAGATACCGCGGCGTCGACAAGCGAATCCGTCCCGGACCGCTGACAACCTCGTGGTTATGGATCTGTGGATTGACGCTGGCTATCTTGTCACCAGCGGCCGGATTGCTTGTGTTGGCCTTGCAGCAAGGTTGGATAGACATTTGACCCGCTTCAGGTCATGCTCGACAATCTCGTCAACGGAGATTTCACGGGAGCGAGACGATGAAACAACCAAATCGTGTAAAGGCCGCAATTCGTGACGGATGATTGGCCAATGAGGCGGCTGGCTAAGGCTCCGCTGGAGACTGGTCATGCGAAAAGGAATTCGCACCTTTACAGGGGTGGTACGTAAAGTTGCATAGCCATTCTCGAACAGCCCTGCCTGGTGACACCAAAGTAAGTGACTCAACCGCCGATCTTTGTTAATCCCGCTTCCTTCGCGCGAGGCTCCGGATCTTCGTAGGGCAAAGATCTCAGAAATTCGACTAAATCCGAAACTTGCTCATCCGACAAATGGCTTGTCGTGCCGTGTTGATCTTTGGGATTATACTCGGTCAGCACCTCTTCAAGCGTTTTTGATTTTCCATGATGAAGGTAAGGCGCGGTGCGATAGATTCCCAGTAAAGTTGGCGTGTCGTAGGCGGGGCCCATCTTCTCGCCCGGATCGTCTCGCCCCGTGCCAACGTCGTGACGAACCATGTCGACCGGTTGGGTTGGACGCGAATCGGTATAGAAAGGACTCGAATGACATTTAGCGCAACTTGTCTTTTCGGAAAGAAAGATGTCGCGTCCACGCTTGGCAGAATTGCTCAGCCCTTCTTTTGCATGCGGACTCAACGTGAATTTGTGCGAGTTGGCATAGGCCGCCAGCGCGTCGAGTTCCTCAGACAATCCTTTGTTCGGAGAGCCGAGCTGTCCTTGGACCGTTCCGCGAATCAGTCCGCGGCCTTGCATCAACTTGCCACGAATCGTGTGTTCAAAATCCTGTACTTCGTCACGGTCGGCCGACCAATGAATCGGATGAGTCCAAGCCATCCCTGCCAAGGACTGCGTGTTGCGAAGCCCTTCGGGATTGTGCCAGATGCGAGCGTCGGGTTCGCCATCAGGATGACAACTGGCGCAGGAAATCCAACGGCGACCAACCATCGGTTGAAGGGCGGAGTAGAAAAGCACTTTGCCCCTGCGCACTCTTTCACCGAGCGGGTTGTCGCAAACGGAAATGGCAGCTTTGGGCTGCAGCGACTGGGCGTCGTAAGCCACGACGTTGAAGTCGAGCGCGTTGTAAACGTAAAACGAATTATTGTCCGGCGAGACACGGACGGCGCGGGGATTGGCGCCGAGACGCAGATAGCGCCGAAGTCTGATTTCCGTGTAATCGTCGTCAACCACCTCGCAAGCAAACATGTCATTGGTGCCGGCGAACACAGCATAAAACTGTCTTCCGTCTGGTGAAATTGCAACTTCCCACGGATTTGCCGTGACAAGGTTGTTTAGAAACGCGTCCATGGGAATTCGTTTGCGGCGACGCCCCTTGCCACCTTCGATGTCGACCACCGAGACGTAGGGAAAAATCGAACCGTCACCGCGAACCGCGCGGACAACGGATCGAATGTGGCCCATGTATGCTTTGTGAGGACGTCTTGGATTCAGGACGATCTGACGAGCCAGATTCGCGGTGCTGATCCCCGGCCACTCATCAACGACTTTGGATGTCTTCAAGTCGACGGCGACAACTTTTGTCGTGTAATACTCAGTCAAAACGAGTCGCTGTTCATCTGGCGATATGGCGATTCCTCGAACGAATTGGCCGGCGTCGATGGAATTCACGACCTTCGAAGAATCGACGTCGATTTCGACAACTTGACCTGGATAATCGAGCGTTACGAAAAGGCGACTCCCGTCTGAATTGCTGACAACACCGTAGGGTTCGTCGAATACTTTGATTTCCGTTTTGGCACGGTCACCTTCGGCATCAACGATGACGACTTTGTCCTCTGCATAGACGGCAACCGCGATGCGATGAGTCGAACCGACAAATGCAACGCCTTCGGGTTTTGCACCGACGTGAATCTCATCGATTGTTTTGTTCGTCTGCAAGTCGACAATGGTGATTGTTCCGCTGTCGCGATTAGAACACGCCAGAAGTTTTCCGTCGGTGGAAATGTCCATCAGACTGTTCGATGACCCGGCGTGGCTGACTTGGCAGGTGTAAATCAGTAACAGGCATGTGACAAGCCGTTGCCAAATGAACGGGCGCGGTCTGAGCAGTCTGGCGGCAGTTGGCTCACTCAAGTTGTGGATCATCGCAGCAATCCTTTGATGGTTTTCTTCAACGTGTCAGGAACGCGAAAGACCCGCTCCTCGCTTGAGAAAACGGGTCTTTCGTTGGTGCAATTGTGTTCAAAAAATTACAGGACTATTCGAGGACGTCTTTTGCGTCGGCAATAATCTTCGCAATGGCGTCTTTGTCGAGTTTGCCAGCCGCAAATGCGTGGTTGGCTTCGACCGTTCCGCCTTTCCAAATCATCACCGTAACCTCGGCGTCTTCCGCAATGTTATAACCACGTGGGCCGGCAACTCCGTCGAAGATCGTCAGAGGCGTGTTCTTGATATCTTCTTCCTCCGCTAGTCCGGTAAGTTGTTCTTCGGCCGAATCCGGGTCATCGGCGATCAGCACCACGAACGATTTGTTGGGGGCCTTTCGGTCGGATGGATCGTCAACGAGAGCGTCTACTTGCTTGACCAAACTGGTCAATTCTGCGGTGATTTCTCGGGTCTGAATATTGACCACCGCGCTTCTACCAAACGCTCAGCGATAGCACAGTGACGTGCCTTTTCTCGGCCCAGTCACATCTTTGACATTAAACGCTTTCGTCCGATCGCCGACCTGAAGGCCGGACTTTACCTCCGCCGTTGCCGCGGTACACATGCCCGCAATCAGCAGCGCGACAGAAGGAACTAGAACTCTTTTCATCGTGATGTTCTCCTTAGTTATTTGGGTCTCCGACTTAACACAATTTGCTCCACCGCCAATCAAATCAGGTCCATTGTTATTTATCTAAGTTGGGCTGTCAAATCACCTGACATTTGGGTACTAGCGAAAAGCAACCCGGCTGCTTCGAGCAGCCGGGTTGCTGAAGCCTCAAACTATACCGCTACCTGACATTTCCCTGTTGGGTAGAGTAGGAAACCAAACCAGGCTTGCAGTATCAAGATTATTCTCGACTGTTATATGGCGGACTGGAACATCTCATCGTACGGAAAATCGGAACTGAGCTGTTTCAATCTTGTCCGGAAGAATTTGTCGACCATAAATTGTTGCGATGCGGAAAGCAACTCCCCTGATTTGCCCGATTGACCGTTACGCATCATCAGCGGACGCCTTTCGCGTCTGAGGCGCGGTGGCATCAATGCCTGGAAACGGGATTCGTGTGCCTTCATCCAAGCGAAACTGCTTCTTTCCACAACCGACGTTAACTGTTCGGGTGTTAACTGAACCCCCATAAACCATGAAATCTGTTCCATAAGCTCCGCCGGATTTCGTTTGAGGTCGGAGTAAGTGACCACAAACATGTTCGATTCATTTCGTACTGCCCACCAGCTTGCGGTGTGCGCCGCCCAATCCCCAAACAAGAAAGAAGGACGCATTGCCGCCGCTAACCACTGCTCGAAATCGTATGTGACACCGAGTATGTCAAAGAAATCTTTCGCGAAGTAAAAGCTCGAAACAACCATCTCCTTCGGATCTCGGATGACCGTGATATATTTCGCACGTTCATTGAATGGGACGAAAGCGCGATCGTAGTGAGTTTTGATTATGCGCAAGCCCGTGGGTGAAAACTGAGACGTGGTGCAATCGCTCAATCTCGCGCGTATTTCAGGAAATGGAGCATCCGGCCACGGCACGACATCGTGGATGTGTGCAAATTCTGCCGATCCCGTGTGAGCGATCTGTTGGGCAATTTGCAGCATCCAATTCGTTCCGCTTTTGGCGAATGTCGCCACGAAAACATCCTGTTCTGTTGGCTGATATCCGGCAAAGGCTGGTGACTTCCAGTGACGCGAATTTACGTACCTGCCGATGAGACGCATTGCCTGTTTCGATCTTCCCAACGCCGAAAGTACTCGACAAATTCCCATGACAGTCGCAATCGAGATCAGCTTCTTTGCATTTTGCAGCTTGCTTACCATGAGGGTTAGACTCCACCGTAAAACGATCAGTAGTGTTTCAATTCAGCAAACCGGAGTGACTCGTGTCAATATATGGAGCATTCGCGGAAAGCGTGCGGAGATTTGATACCGTCTAGATTATACCCGTTTGTCATTGACTGGCTAACCGAACAATTCCAAACACTCGACGGCGCGTGTTCATGATGCGTTCCATGTGGCTTTAGGTGAACGGTTACACAAAGGGATCCGAAGAAAAGCAGAGCATCGGAAGACGCCTATCCGTTGAATCAGGGATCGAAAACCGAAAAACGCTGGTTTTTGTTGGTTCGTCCTCGTAGAATCAGTCTTGTCCCGTGGAAATGAAGTTTCCTATCAGTTCAGTACCAGGCCGCGGGCGACGCCGCTCAAGGAACACGCAAGTGATGAGTTATCGTGCTTATCTCGGTCAAATTCTCCGTGTCGCCGCCGCTCTCTCATTGACCGTTGTGTGCAGCGCTCAAGATAGGTCTGGCCACAAGCCAGCACTTGAACTCATGACCATTGAGAATTCTTTTGATGGTGCCATTTTCAGTCCCGACGGCAAGCGTCTGGTCGGCAGCGCCAGCGGAAACAGTTGGCGCGCCACGGTCGTGAAGTTTTGGAACATTTCCACGAATGACGAAGTGCTGGCCCGGAAGGGGAACGGGGGCGGAATTTGGAAGATGTACTTCACCCCAGATGGCAAACGCAGGATTACCAATGAGAACCATACAATCAAGATATGGGATGTGGAGACAAGAAAGGAAATCCGCTCATTTGCTACACCGGCGTTCGCACGTTGCGTTGCCTTCGTCTCAGACGGCAAGCAGTTGGCGAGCGGGCATGACGACAACGTGATCAGACTGTGGGATGTGGAGACATTTCGTCTGGTAAGCACACTGAAGGGGCATACAGACTGGGTCGTCAGTCTCGCACTCAGTCCCGATGGAAAGCGATTGGCCAGTGCCAGCCTTGATCAAACCGCGAAAGTGTGGGACGTGGAGACCGGCAAAGAGATCAACACGCTTGAGGGGCACGAGTGGTATTTGAGTAGCGTCGCTTTCGGCCCGAAAGGAAAGCGCCTCGTCACCGGCAGCGACGACATGACCGGCAAAGTGTGGGAGCTGGAATCCGGCAAGCAGCTCTTCGCACTGCGAGGACACACCGATTGGGTGTGGCGTGTCGCTTACAGTCCTGATGGCAAGTGGATCGTCACCGGTAGTAGCGACAAGACGGCAAAAGTCTGGAATGCGGGAACGGGCGAACTGGTTCGAACCTTGGAGGGACACGCCAGAGCCGTTAGTGGTGTGGCCTTCAGTCCCGACGGTGAGAGACTCGCCACGGCTAGTCTTGGTGCAACGATCAAAATCTGGGACGTCCGTTTGTTTGAGCGCGGCGACTAGCTTTACTAGCCCGTCGTCAAAACCTTGGGCGTTCGCCGAGCTGCAGAAACCTGCGATTTGACGTTTTCGGCAAGAGGGCATTTCACCAAGCAACCAAGATAAGAAAGGGTCGATTCTTGACACATCCCACAATACGTATGGGAAGTCGGGACGCTACCGACCAGAGCATTAGCCTGCGCCGGGCATCGACGGCGGATAGCGCACAACCTTTAGCCAGAAGCTTGCAAACGCTTGCACCACTTCATTCCATTCGTCCAAATCGATTGGTTTCGTCAAATATGCGTTGGCGTGTTGACTATACGTAAGTAATCGGTCTGTTGCTGCGTCAGACGTCGTCAAAATAATAACGGGAATACTCTGCAGATCGGAATCTCGTTTGATCTCTCTCAGTACCTCGCGGCCATCTTTTTCCGGCATATTCAAGTCTAACAAGATCAAGTCCGGACGTGGTGCACCGGCGAATATGCCCTCTCGTTGGAGAAACGCCATCGCTTCGTTTCCGTCGCGGGCAACGTGAATTTCATGGGCGATTTCGATGTTCTTAAAGGCGATTTGAGTCAATCTTACATCGTTGGGATTGTCGTCTACCAACAAGATCTCTGCCGAACGCCCCAAGGATCCGAATTCTCTCATGGAGACCTCTCAAGCTTTACGTTCGGTAGCGTAAAACGAAACGTGCTTCCACAGCCTGGTTCGGACTCGACCCAAATCTTGCCATGATGCTTCTCAATAATACGACGGCAGATGGACAGCCCAATGCCAGTTCCTGGATACTCAGCCTGGTGGTGAAGTCGGCGGAAGACATCGAAGATTTTCTCGTGGTGTTGTGGGTCGATACCAATGCCATTGTCACGCACGGAAAATACCCACGCGTCAACCGTGTCTTCAGCCGAAATTTGTACTCTTGGCGGGTCATTGGCCCGGTACTTGAGTGCATTGCCAATCAGGTGTTGGAACAGTTGCGTCAACTGGGGCATGTCGCCCATAACAATCGGCAAATCACCACCAGCCACCTCTGCCTTCAATTCTTGAACCGAGCTGTGGACATTGGCGACTGCACCGACAAATACTTCCTTCATACATACTGGTTCAAAAGCACGCGTCTGCGTATCGAGCTGCGAGAATACACGCAAGTCCTGAATCAGTGCCTTCATCCGTTTCCCAGCTTCTACGATGGCATCGAGAGTTGACTGCCCGTCGTCATCTACCCGGTCACAGTATTGGCGCACCAATAGCTGGCTAAAACTGACAATCGTGCGAAGCGGCTCCAGCAGGTCATGAGACGCCGCATAGTTCATCTGTTGTAGTTCCAGGTTACTAGCGATTAACTCTCGCTCGGCGCACTTGCGGTCCGTGATGTCGTGCCCATAAACATTGACGCAATCGGCCTCAGCGACCGGTGCAAAAGTCAAGGAAAGCACCTCGTCACCAACTTGGACTTCAGCTTCTTTTCTGCACTGAGAATTGAGAACATCCCGAATGACCTGGCACCAGTCGGCAGGCAAACGCTCACCGGACCGGCAATTCCATAGGTTCAGCAACGGTTGACTCGCGTCGTTGGCATAGACAATCGCGCCGTCCCGTTGGACTCGGAACACCGGAGAAGGGTTTTCCGCGGGGAATCTACTCAGATCTCGAATTTTTTCCTCAGCCCGTTTGCGATCGCTGATGTCCTGCGCCACAGCAACAAAGTGAGACGTCTCATTTGACTCATCCTTCACGGCCGTAATGGTCAGTCTTTGCGGAAAGATCTCCCCGTTCTTTCGCCTGTTCCAAACCTCCCCTTCCCAGAATCCTTTATCCACGATGACCGCCCACATCCGGCGATAGAACTCTCGATCGTGTCGACGGGATTTAAGGATGCGGGGATTCTGGCCGAGGGCTTCGGCCGCCGTGTATCCCGTCAATTCCGTGAAACGCTCGTTGACCCGAAGTATCTTGCCCTGTTCGTCCGTGATGAACATGGACTCGTGTGTTTGGAAGGCAGCCGCGGCGAGACGTAAGTCTTCTTCTGACCGTTTGCGTTCGGTGATGTCTCGGGCGATCCCCTGGATTCCCGTGGGTTCGCCATTCTCATAAGTCAACCGCGAGGCGACTTCGATGGGAATATAGCAGCCGCTCTTGGCCAGGATTTCAATCTCGTAGGTGGTACTTTTGCGTGTCGCGATCTTGCGACGAATCATTTCGCGCGCTTTGTCTGCATGCTTCGGTGGCACAAGTATCGATAGGTCTGCTCCAACAATCTCATCCCGCGTGAAACCCGTGACTTCCTCAATCGTCTTGTTTAACGACGTAAACTTTCCTTCAAGGTCGACGGTGAAGACAAGGTCGTTTGCATTTTCGAACAGTTCACGATAGCGTGCTTCGCTTTCCAGCAACGCTGTTTTGGTATCAACCTCGGCCAATTTGATGTCAGTGATGTCGTTTTGAACGGCGACGAAATGCCTGATTTCGCCATCGGCTGCTCGCATTGACGCGACTCGCCATTCCACATGAAACTCGCTGCCATCTTTGTGGTAATTGATCATCTCACCAACAAAGTCTTTTCCTGACGAAAGACTGCGGCGCAATCGGTCAAGAACCGAGCGATCCGTCTTGGGACCTTGCAGGATGCGAGGCGTTTTTCCGATGACTTCGTCCCAGGCATAACCGGTCATTTTTGTGAAGCCAGCGTTGACGTAGACAATCTCCGGTCCAGGCGGATTGAGTTGGGACGTGGTGATCAGGACCGAAGTGTTGGTTTCCTGGATCGCCAACTCAAGAAGTCGCAAGCGCCGCAGCAGTGACTGTTGTTCCTTCAACTCAGATTCCAGTTGCACAGCGCGGTCACGCAGATGCTGTGATTCAACCTCGGGTTTCAACGTGGTTTCCCTGCTCATCACAATTCAAATAATAAGTAAAAGTTTATGTATTTTCGCCCTTTGTAATTGAGAAAGCAAGGAAGTTGGGCGGAGAATTTCGACGGCATTGGCCAAGAAGCGGTCTCCCGCAGGAGTTAGTTAGCCAGCAGAATCATCCCGAATAACAATTAGATTCCGTATGGCCAACGTACAAGCGAGTCAGGCGAAAGCGAGAGTGGTGCGTCTTCGCAACCAACGAACAGCCAGGCCGTGGTTTCAGGATCGTGACTCCATTCGTACCGACCGCGCATCCAACGTCCCTCTGGATTGAGCGTTTCCAAAATGTCGCCGGCGTGAACAGGTCGTTCACACAAATAATGGCGCGGGCCATCAATTAGTTCGACTCGGAGTTCAAGATAGCCTCGTCTCCTGTCTGAATCACATGCCACATTTCTCGTCGAATGACCAGTTCTCACGGGCCCAGGTCTCGAACTGCTTGATCGTCATGCCGTCAGGACCAGGAGCACCCCGGTTCCGTTTGACTTGACGCCACGCTCGGTCGAGGTTGCGTGGTGCGGCAATAAGCTCCATCAAAGCGTCTGCTGAAGACGCACTCAAGGCCGGCTGATCGTCGGACGTCGGATCGGTCGACTCCGGTCGGAGTAATATTCCTCGATCCGAGTTCGTCGGTAGCTCCTCCTTGTTCTTCACGGTTCGGCCCTTCCGGTCGCCAGTGGCGTATGGCGGATTCGTACTACGGCTTCTGCTGACTGCTGGAACCGCCGAATTGCTTTCACAGCCCGACTCCGGCTTTCGGCATGAAGCCTAACTGATACCGATCGCCGGAAGCCAACCAGTTTTCGATCGTTTGGCGTCTGCCAACT
>CAYFJO010000062.1:0-3598 GCA_964343305.1 uncultured Pirellulaceae bacterium
CAATTTGCGATTTTCATTCTTCTGACCTCGCAACTTCTTCCGCAGATTTCGGCGTCTGCGTTTCCAGCAGTGTGCCGTCGTTTAATGGAACTAAGAGCCAGTCGTCACCGAACGGAACGGCGGCGGTGGCTGGACCAATGTCGGCATGAATACTCGTCTCGCTCAGCTTCGCACCACCTTCGAGGCTCAGAATCGTAATCCGACCACTTTCGTCCGTGACAATCAGAGTCTGGCCGTCGATGACGGGCTTTCCCACAATGCGGCTTGCCATGGGACCGTATTTCCAACTCAGTCTATCGGTGCCGAGTGACAGGCATGCGATCGCTCGCTGATCTTCGATGACGAAGACTTTGTCTCCGCGGATCAGCGGCGCGGACAACCGATCGGTTTCAAACTTAGTGCTGCCCAGCACATCGCGCGGATTGTTCAATCGAAGTTGCCACACCGTGCCTTGAGTGTCGGTCACGAATGCGCCGACGCCATCGGTGACCGGATCGCCGATGAAACCTCTCGGCGCTGTGAATGTTTGGCCCGTTTTGACCCAACGGTGCGCACCCTGTTCGACCTTGAATTCAAACCGTCGCACGCGATAGCCGTCACAAACCAACACCGCCTCGTTGCTGAGCGCCACGACGGTTGCTTGCGAGGCGACGGGATCATCTTCCGTGTTGCGCCATGGGATCGGCAACTCATTCAGCTCCGTGCCATCCAAACGCACGCGGTAGATCATCCCATCAGCGCACGGCGCCCAAACCGAATCGCCGTAAATCCCCGGCGTGCCTTGCAGCGGATCGAGAAAGCGAACTTCCTTCCAATCTCCGCGGGCTTTCGCATCCGCGTTCAGCGCGAGCACGTGAAGGCGGCGGCCTTCATCGAGCGGAGCGAGCAGGAAGAATTCCTGATCTTGTCCTTCGATCGTGAGCAGATCGCGGCCGGAGGTGCCGATCGGCAACGTGTTTCGCAAATCGTTCGTTTCGACGCGCGATCGACGCTCCCGCTGCGGAACGAGACCAATGATTCGTCCTGTGTCGTCGATCAACACCACTCCGCGGCCTTTGTAGACCAGCGGATCGGTCGCCGGAGTGACACCAAGTTGCCGTTGCCAATTGACGGCACCGTTTTCTGCGTCGACGCTCGACGCCAGAAACTGGTCGCCGGCCGTCGACATCGTTGCCAGATAGAACGTCTGACCAAACCGATCCATCTGTGCCTTGTGCAGTGGCGCACCCTGCACCATTTCAAATGCATCGCTGTCGTCCCACAACGAGATGACGGATTGTTCGATGATGTTCAGGAAGAACTTGTGAATCCGACCGCCGGACATCCCCCACAGCAAATGTTCGTCGGTGTGAATCGCCAGGGATCGAAACGGATCGTGGTGGCCGAGGCTTTTGGCGGGCTCGTCGTCCTCGCCGATGATCGAGTACAGCGACTCTTCGATGTTGCTTTCGTTGTTTAGGTTCAGACCGTAAACTCCCACGTTACCTTGATCCGTAACGACGGCAATGCGATCCGGTGTTTGCGCTGGCTCGAACCAAGACCATCCGCCGAGCGAGACCTCGCGTGCCGCATCCATTCTAAACTCCGCGAACCCGGTTTCAGAATCGACGATGAACACACGGATCTTCATGCGGTCGAGGTCCGAAGACTCGGTGAGCACGAGGTATTGTTCGACGACTGTCGGTCTGCTGCGCAGCGCGCCGGCCGGATGATTGGTGTACAAAACGGACGGACACGCGGCAACGCTCGGATCGTCGATGCAAGTCGGATTAATAGCGAAAACTCGTTTGCTTGCGGCTGGAAAATAAACAAGCTTGTTGACGACCTGTGCTTGCGTGCCGTAACGTAAACGCTCTTCGACCGCACCGGCCGCCGAAACCGGGTAACCCAAGTCGTACTTGCCGATCGGTTTTCCCAGGACAAGTTCGATGGCATGGATTTCGGTTCCAACCGGCAGCAGGCCAATCTGTCGCGCCGTTGAGTTTGGACCGGCTTGGATGTGGACGGTGGTCAATGATGCCGAGATTGGTTGCCTGCCTGGTTCTGGAGGATAACGCCAGGCAACGCTGCCATCGGCGACATTCAGCGCAATCAGTTGGTTGTCGTTCGATGACACGACAGCAACGCGTTGCGGGTTAAGGTTCGTGCGCTGGATCGCAACCGGCAACTGGTGCGAGTCCACGCCCAACGGCCTGGCCCAGCGATGATTGCCTTGGGCATCGAAGGCGTAGAGGACGCCACGAGACAAGGCGAAATAGCGTTGCTCGTCGTCCTCGCTGGCAGCGCCGGTTGATTGGCCAAGGACAACGTAAATGCGGTGCCCGTTCTCTTTCGACGCGGTCGTTGCGGAGTCCGCCTCGTGTTCCAACAAGTTTGCCGTCGCGATCGGCTCGTATCGCACGCGGCTGGCTTCCGACGCGTAGAGACTCTGCCGCAGTTCCAACAGTTCTTTATCTGTCCGCAGTTCTGGATTCTCGAGCACCAGTCGCTCGTCGTTTTCATAGACAGAGTCCACGTCCACATTGCTGTCCGTCGAGGTGGCCAATACGAGATTCTCTGTTGCCCGCCGACGCGCCAAATGTCTTTGTGCCGATTGTTCAACAGTGGCCAGATGGCTCGCGACTTTGCTGACTTCTTCCGGAACCCAGTCCACCTTTTTGAGCGCTGCTGCGTGAGCGACCGTTTTGAGCAGTTCAAACGAATCGCGAGCGTGTTGGATCGTCGTCAAAACGGACGGGTCGTTGATGGTCTTTTCCGCATGCGTGAGAAACCGCTTGGCGACGCGCGACAAAGCGCCGAATAGATCGGCCGAATAGCTTTTGTAAGCTGGGTTGTCACGATGCTTTTCGAAAATCCGCTTGAGGATGTTCAGCCCCTCGACGGAATCGCCTCGGCTGGAAAAGATCTCGTCACCCGCGTTGCAATAGTCGACAAAATAGGGGATCTCTTCGACGTGTGCGCTGTCAGGGAATCCTTTTTCGAATGCCTTGAGATTCTTTAAAGCAACACCCCATTTGTGTTCTTCGACCAGTTGCTGGATCTCGACCCACTCGTCTTCTGCGTTTGGCTGATTCGAAACGTAGCGATACCAAACCGCCGCGGCCAGTCCGCCACTGAGCAGAACGATCGCCGCCAACAACACTGCGAGCCCACGCTGGACGCGGAGTTTTCGCTGATCTCGCGAAACAAATGTTTTTTGGCCTTGCGTGCGGTTGCCGCCGCTGGTTGCCGCGGGTGGTTCACGGGTTGCTTGTTGGACCGGAGGCGCTGCCGGCTGCGCGGATGATTCGATGGGTCGGCCAGCGACAATTGCGTCGCTGGGCATCATCGGAATGTCGTCGTCATCCGCCAACGTGTCGTTCAGATTGCGTGACGTGTCGGACGCTCGATCCACGGGCATGCCGTAGACGGGTTCGTCCTTGAACTCTTCGTCGTCTTCGTAAACTTCGCCCGTGACGGGAATGTCTTCGACCGTGAATTGCTTGTGGCAATTAGAAATGCAGCGATAGTCTTCGCCGATCATGCCCGGATCGAGATGATAGACCGTGCCACAATGCGGACATGGTGCTTCGATTCGATCTAATTCACCGCTGCTCAT
>CAYFJO010000062.1:3698-35698 GCA_964343305.1 uncultured Pirellulaceae bacterium
ACTCGCGACACGAACAACACTTTTTCGATGTTGGCTCCTCTCGCCGCGTCGAGCACTTGGACGACAAGATCGTGCACGGCGTTGTCGTCCACATCCATAATCAACTCGGCGCTTCTCTTCTGGCTGGCGACCTCCGATAACCTCGCCTTCAAATCCTCCTGCTCGACTGGTTCGCTTTGAATATGGATTTGGCCGTCTTCAGTGATTTTGACCAAGACATGATCATCTTCCAACTCTTGGATGGTCGTGGCCGTTTGCTCCAAGTCCTCCTCGGCGTTGGGCATGTCCATCACTTTTTGCACCGTGAACGTCGCGGCAATCATGAAAAAAATGATCAATTGAAAAATGACATCGATCATGGGTGTCATGTCCGTTTCGCCTTCTTCCGATTCCTGAGGCGGCAGAACGGGCCGCGGCGTCAAGTGTTCACTCGTATTGGGATGATCGTCAACTGCCAGCCAACAGCTCTCATTGGGTCCGCAGACTTCATCAGCGTATTCGAGCGCACCTTGGGCGATCGCTTCGAACAGTTTCTCCTGGGAAACGGCTCGCCCGGGACCATCCTCGCCTTGCCGTCGAAAACGCCAGACTTGTACTTCAGCCGTGGCCATTACTTTTTTTCCTCGACACCAATTTTGATTCTGCCGATTTCATTGCCACCTTGCTTGTTGAGTTGTTCGACCAGCAGCCGCACCACACCGTGTTTCGCTGTCTTGTGTGCATTGATCACGACGTCCAGCGGCTCTTCGGCAAGGTCCGCGTTTTCCGAGACTTTGTTTACCAGTTCTTCGATGGATTCCATCTTGTGATCGTCTTTTGGCGTATCGCCCAGATAATACTGGCCCTCGCCGTTGACCAAAATCAATTGGATGCCTTCGGGGGTGACGCCCATTCCATGTTCCACCTGCGGGACTTCGATCGCCGTGGCGACGTCCAGCGTGCTGGTGAACATAAAAAAAATCAGCAACTGAAAGATCACGTCGATCATCGGCAGCATGTCCATCGTGGGCTCTTCCAGGTCGGCCGTCGGCCACTCGGTCGACATGCTGATGCTCTCTTCGAGTTCGCGTTCGGCGTCTGGGTCAACCTGCATCTGCGTTGCCGAAACCTCGGACTGTGACGCCTGTTCGACGCGCTGGGCCAATTGCGGAAAAGCCGAGATCGGTTTCCAATCCTCGGTGCCGATCGGACGAATCAAATCTTGCGGCGTAATGCGTCCCTGGTCGATCAACTGCACCAAACGAGTCACCAGAAAGTTCTGGTGAACTTGTCCCGTCGCGGCGATTCGTAGGTCGACGTATTGACTCATGCGAGTAAATTCCAAATTGCAAATGACAAATCACAACAAAATCCAGAATCCAATTTCCAATACTCAAACTCTGTGGTTGAGGCATTTTGATTTTGGTGTTAGTAATTTGTTTGACATTTGGTGCTTGTGATTTGTCATTTGAGTCGAGGTAACCACTCCAACGCGACTTGGGCACCGCGTTGAAGCTCGCGTTCGCAGGTCTGTACACCTTGGCGGAAATACGTGTACCAGGAAAGCGCCATGATGGCGATGACCAGGCCTTCGAACGTCGTGAACAACGCCATGCCGATGGAACGGGCTAAGACACTGGGATCCACCTTCGCACCAGCGTCAGCAATGTCCCCGAATGCTGCGATCATGCCCGCCACCGTTCCGAGCAAACCCACCATCGGGGCCACTTTGGCGACGAACAGAATCCAGGGCAAGGTGGTGGTCAGCGCGGGATAGATGAACTGCTCGATCTCGTGCGCGATGGCGTCGCGCGCGGCAACTTTGGATCGCTGGGCGTTGTCCATCGCGGTCGTGAACAGCGTCGTATAAACCCCGCCGTCTTCTTCACAAACGGCACGCGCCGATTGAGCGCCGTTTTGTTCAAGCTCCGCTTCAAGGCGGTCCATCAAATCGTCCAGGCCGCGCGTTTTGAGAAAGACATTACGCAGGCCGCGATAGATGATCAGTGAAACGACCCAGATGCTCAAACTAATAAAGAGCAGGGAAAAGAACACGCCATTGGCGCTATAAATGAATTCGAGTGAGATGTTCATCTTGTTCCTGTAACGTGGTACAAACAGCAGCTCGGCTGCTTGATCCGTACTTCACTACCTGAGTGTTTGATCGACGACGACGATGTTCAGCTTGCCGCCGCGCGGGACGACGCGAAACTGGGTTGACAAAATCTCTTCCTCTTTGGCTCCGCCGTAAGCAAGTTCAATTCGCAGCATCTTTTGCTCCAACTCCAGCGGCAAAAACGCAGCCATCAACGGCGGATTGCCTTGGCCCAGCAGTTGGGCAACACCAAGATAAGAACTGGGGTCTTGGTCGACCCAATAGATGCGGTTCTCTTCCGCCAAATCGCGCAACTGGCCACTTGGTGAGCCGGCCAGGTCGGTGAAGTAGCGCCACTTTTCACCTTGCGTGGGAAAGGCAACTTCGGCGCCGAGTTTGCCGAGTTGGGTGGCATAGTTTTTCGGCGAACTGGTGTCGAATCGCAGGACCCACCGCGCCGCTCGTCCCGATCGGCCAGAACCGCCGGGTGGGGCCGGTGCACCGCCGCCATTGGAGTCGGCGGCGTTGGCGAGCTGACTTTTCAAGCCCCGAACTCTGTCGGCGATGGCTGCTGCGGTTGCGTCGGCATTCGCGATGGTGTTTTGCAGTGTCGAAGTGGTGCTGATATTCGTGTTGACGTTGGCCGGATTTACGTTGTCAATCGATTCTTGCGGCTGGTTTTCCGGCAAGGCGGTGTCGTCTTGGCTGTTGTTGTTTTCCAACACGTTGGCATCGCTGAGATCCGCTCCCGCGTCGGCGTTCGACGTGGCCGACGCATCCGTCACGTTGACAATGCCCGTTTCAAATTCAAACGCCTCTTCTTCCTGCAAAATGTCGGCCAACAGCGCGATCAACAACAGCAAGCAGCAGTGAAAAACACACGACAGCGCGGCCGAATAGGGCACTTCGTGATTTGGGGAAACATCGTCAAAGTGCTTTTCGTCTTGGATGCTTTCGTCCGCCGAAACTTGCGGATTTGGTGGTGCTGTGGCCATGCTGCCTCTCCTGGGGTCCAGCCAGCTTTAGAAGGCCGGCTTTCTGTTAACGCTCTGCTTCTTTATCAGAACAGATTTCGGACAATTTGTCATTCGCGCTGAATTGGCAATTCCCCCTTGTTCATTCAACAAAAGGGCGACCGGAAATGTGATTAGAGCTGGCACAGAATGGATGACGTTGATGTTCCCCTGAGTGTGTTGTCAACGCCATGGTTACTTTGACGGATCAGCGTCATTTGAAGTATATTTAACTCCTTATGTCGGAGGATGTCAAACTGCCTCTGGTCAGTCGAATGGTTGTAGGTCGGATTGCCCAATCGGACCGTCATCCAGACGGATTAGGCAATCCGTCCTACTGTGTTTAACCTCAGCGAGACAAGCGGCGATGGACTCGGATTTTAATCCGTATTCCGAGTGGTTAAAGATTCCCGAAGAGAAACAGCCGCCCAACCATTACGCATTGTTGGACCTGTGTCTGTTCGAAGACGGCGCTTGCGCCATTGCGGCAGCTTATGAGGTCCGCTGCAACGAGATGCACAAAGTCTCGACTGGCCGTCGAGGCGAGTTGGCGATTCAATTGTTGGACGAAATCTCCGATGCGTTCGCGTGTCTTTCGCACACAGACGCCAAGGAGAAGTACGACAAGCAGCTTGGCAGAACGGCGACTCCGCCACCAACGACGGATGGCAAGCCGGAGGTGCTCGCCGCGACGGCGGCTCCTGGCGAAGTCGTACCGCCGCCGCGAACCGAAGCGGTTGTCCAACGGATGGTGGCGGACACGCCGATTGATGAATACCGTGAGTCGGATTCTCCAATGGCACAGGCAAGCCGTTTTGCGGTGAAGCTGGTCATGACAATGTGCGTGCTTTGCTTGTTCGCGATCGTGGTTTCCGCACTCGCTTGGTACAACGCCTCCGATGGCTTGAGCGTCGCGGATGCCAGCAGCATGGGCGCGTCGGCGAAAGGTGTGGATTCAAACGAAACGAGTGTCGTGGTGCAGGATGTCGCGACGACCACGGCGATCGAACCAGCAAATCCCGCCACCGTCTCGTCGACGGATCAAGCGACAACGAGTATTTCAGCCGGGGTTGCAAATGACGATTCGACGAACACGGATTTCGTTCCAGCCGATACCAGTGATCCTGCTGACACACTTACGACCAACGAAACGACAGTTGACGCAATCGATGAATCAGCCAGTTCGGATCTCGACTTCGCCACCCCCGCGCCGGCCTCGGTTGGCAGTTTCGTTTCGAAGGACGTGGTGCTGGCTCGATGGAATCCGGACGACAAAGGTTGGTATCGGCTTGCCCAAGACGATGAGCTGAAACCCGATGACCGCTTGCTTCTGCTGCCCGCGTATCGCGCACGTTTGAGTCTCGACGCCAACCTTTCGATTGATGTCGTTGGGCCGGCATTGTTCGAAATTCAAAGCCCGGACGACGAGGGATTTCCGGTTATCGAGATGGAATACGGCAAGTTTTTGATTTCGCGAACCGGTGGGACTCGTGGGCAATTGAACCTCGGTTTCGGCGACAACCACGCCTCGTTGTCGTTGAGTGACGCCGATGCGTCCATAGCAATCGAAGTGTTTAACTACCTGTCGCCCGGCAACGATCCCGAGAAGGCGAAGTCGACCATGATCGCGCGGCTGAACGGCGTCACAGGAAATGCCGAGTGGCAGGAATCCGGCCAGCCGCTGGTCGCGATCAACGTGGACCAACAACAAGTTTATCAGGACACCGACCGGAAACAGATTCCGTTGACGGACAAGCTTCCCGACTGGATCAGCGGCAACCCACGCCCGGTCGAAATAGCCGCGGCAAATGTTTTGTCCAGCCGGTTGTCCAGAAAGCAGCGGTTGAGCACGCAACTTGGCGGCGAGGTTGGATTCTCCGCCGAGGTCGATGTTCGCGGACTGATCACTCAAAGTCTGATCTATTTCGACCAGTTTGAACCAGCGATTCGACAATTGAATGTGGTGGAAAGTAAATCGTTTACATCACCAAGCATCGCGGTATTGCGACATGCGCTGGCACGCGGGCCTGCGACCGCAGCACAGATCCGGAAAGTGTTCGAGACGTTGCGCGGCGACGAAGGCAGTCAATTGTATCGCATGCTGTGCGGCTACACACAAAAACAACTTGACGATGGCGAAGCCGAGAACCTGGTTCGCGGGCTGCAAGAGGATTCTTTCGATTTCCGAGTGTTGGCGTTTGAAAACTTGAAGCAAATCACTGGCGCAACGCTCGGCTATCGTCCTGAGTATCAATCGACTTTACTGGTCAGCAAAGCGCATTTGTGGCAGCGACGTCAACGGGCCAATGCGATTCGCTATGCCAAAGCTCCTTCACCACTGCCGGGTGTGATCGTGACCGAGTTGGAGTCTCCCACGGCCCTTGCCGGTGGCCCGCGTCGCCCAACTGCTTTGACCGGCGCCACCAAAAGAGCCCAGATCCGGACGAAACTGATCGGCGAATGGGAAGAAGATGTTGCCAGCATGGCGGCAAGATACGGACTGCCGGAGGATCGGATCATTGGCCCGCGCAATCTCGGATTCATGCAACAGAAATATGACTTTCAATCCAGCGGCAGTGTCACTTGGAACCTGTCTGCCTTAACACGCTTCGACATCGACGCCGGCAAATGGGATGTGATGATGAGCGGTTCGACTCCCGTTGTGGCGATCACCGACGGGTCGAAATTCACGACAAGAATGACGCTCGAGTTTACGGATGATGATTCCGTGACTTTGAAACCGCTGTTCGCGGCGCGTGGCACCGTGCCCATCAAACTAAAACGCATCAAAAAGTGACGCGGGTTCGTTAACCGCCGTTGGCACGCCACCATCGCTGCCATTCTTTCTTGGCGGCGAACACATCGATCACTTTGTCGCCGCGGCGTGGACCGAAGCTTTGCCCCGTCAACTCGCGCAGCATGGTGCCCACACTCGGCCACAACTCCTGTGGCAGGTCCGTCAGATGATCGATCACTTCGCCCAACGCTTGGCGATCACCTAATCGTCGCAAAAACTCGATCGCATCGCTTCGCTGGGCAACCGAGTACCGCTTCTCTTCATCCAGCACAATGAGCAGCCCAACTTGCCGATAGGTTGCTTTGCGACTCGCGTCCGCGCGCTTGACTTTTGCTTCGATTTGTTTCCACAGGAACTGCTCCTGCTCCGAATCGACTTTGTTGAGCCAAGCCAAGCACTCTGAAATCGGCGCCCGCAAGAACGCGTTTTCCACCTGCTGGCGCGCCCCATCGGCGACCGCCTTGTTGTTGGAGTCGACAAAAGTCCAAATTGCCGCCAAATCTTCTTTCGCTTCACTGTATCGAGGCGACTTCTCCGCCAGTTGGCGAGTCGCCGCTGCCGTCAGCTTCTGATCCGCGTCGACCTCCATCATCATCAACAGGTCCAGCACCGTGGCTTTGGGAATCCGCCGGCCAATCTCGATGATCATTCCGCGATGGATCGTGTCCGACGTCTCCTTGGCGACGTCCAACGCCATCGCGATTTCGCCTAGGCTGGCGTCGGAAAGTTGCTTGCGAACTTTTCCTAGCAGCGACTTTTTGCGAACTTGATCGTCTTCATCTTTGATCCATTCGAGCAGCGTTGGCAAATCGACATTCTTTGCGTCACTGAGCCAGTCGTTGACGCGTTTGGCCAACTTCGCTTGAACCCCAATTTTCTTTCCCGACGCCGCATTGTTCAACGATACGAAATCGTCTTTGTTCATGTCTTTCAACCCAGCATCCAACACGTTGAACAACTGATCGTAATAATCTGGATTTGTTTTGAGCCCGTTGTTGAACCGCGCCATCAAATCACTGCGCACACGCTGGACAGCCGCGGACGTGCCTTCGGGTCCAATTGCCCGAAGAATCTGCTGGGCCGCTTTTTTGTACTCCGGCATCTTTTCCAATTGAAACGTGGGAAACTCTTGCGGAATGATGTTGTCGCGATTCATGTATTGCAGCACTTCCAGGCAATCGTTCGCCAAGCGTGCGGACACCATTTGGTCGCGCGTCATATCGGCGCCAATACGGCCAGTTCGGTTGATGCGGGTCGGTTGGGATGCCGGCGACGTGTTGGCTTGCCCATCGAGCTGCCTGGCCTTTTGGCGCAAGGCGTCGATGCCGCGCCCCGATTGCAGCGAGGCCGTGCCCGTGCCGTCCTTGACTTTGCTCAGACGTTGATCCAAATCCGGGACCGAACGCTTGAGTTGGTTCATCCAGTCGTCCAACGAACCAGTGGACAGCGCGGCATTGTGCCAACCGTCGGCGAGAAGGCCAGTGACGGGCAGCAGGGCAAACAGCCAAGCAAAGGCCGCGATCAGACCGGGAGCCGGTGTTGTGATGCTTCTCATGATTCCGAAATCGTTGGATAAAGTGAATTCCCCTATTTATAGTTTTATCGTCTACTGGGGACGCAATTCAACATGATTCGGAAAAATCACTTGGCTCAAATGATTTCCGGATGCCGACTGGTGAGCAGGAAATACAACGCGGTCGGCAGCAAAACAATCAGGATCTGGAGCAACGCCAAACTCGCTGCAACATGAATCGGGCCAAAGTGTAGGTAGGTAAACAGCCGCAGTACCAGCGTTCCGTGCCCCGGCGCACAGAGCATTTGGTTCAATTCCACTTCGCCCGCCGCAATACAAAACGCCAGAATCGCACTCACCCCGATGTGGTTCAACATCAACGGCCCCACGATCCATCGCCACCGCTGCCACGGGTTCATACCGCTCAGTTTTGCGGACTCGTCCCATTGCGGAGCAAGCCGGCGATGACCGGTTGAAAGGACTCGAACGGCGAACGGCAGCGCCCGCGCAGCCAGGCCAAGGATGACCAGCGTGCTGCCAGACGTGATCAATGCAGCAATCACACCATCGACGTTAAAAAAACGGATGTAAGCCAGTCCCAAGATCAACGCCGGGACGCCCAGCAGTGTCATTGTCAGAGCTTCGCCAAACAGGCTCCGCCGATGTGAAATCCACATGCCGACGACAATTCCCCCAACCACGGCTAAAAAAGTTGCCGTGACGGCGACCAGCAGAGTGTTGCGAATCTCTGGAATCGCGTCTTGCGTGGCGGCGGCAAACTTTGCCACCGACCGGCACTCGTAAACAATCGCGGCGATGGGCAAAAACGTGGTGACCGTGAAATAGGTGACCATGCCTGCCACGGCCAACCAGCGCCAGCGTCCCAGATCGACGAACGCAGCCCGTGGATTCAAATCGGTGGCGGCATAATCACGCCGACGTTCCATCATCGCAAAACCAACCGCGGCCAACACGGCAAGCACGACCAGCGGAAGCGACGTCCAGAACGCTCCCACACGATCAAGATAGTTTGTCATTCGCATGTAGATTTCGATCGAATACAAACGGCACTGTAAAACATGCGGAACGGCAAAGTTGCCAAGCCCCAGCGCCGTGATCAACAAAAACGCCGATGTCGTCTCCGGGCGAACGGCAGACCATAGCCACCGCAATCGCTGCCAAGGCGATGCAATCAAGCGAGTCGATTCAAATCCCATTCCACCCAGTCGCGCCAAACCTCGCCCAACAATCAACATCGCCAACGGCGCGTGGATCTGCGCCGTCACCCAGATCGTCGATGCGTACTGCCCATGATTCAGCGAGGCAAGAAACGGCCGCCATGCGTCACCGGCAAACCGCTCGACCAATCCTCCGGGACCGTAGCAATAAGATTGTCCAAGTGCCCACACCGTGCCCGGACAAAGAAACGGAATCACCACCAGCGTGGCCCACAATGCTCGCCAAGGGAAACTGCACAGCACCAACAGCATCGCCAACCAAGTGCCGATGACAACGGCGAGCACAGCCGAAACGCTGGTGACCAGTACCGTAACGTACAACAACTGCCAATCGATCGACCGATCGCTAGGAGTGTCAAAGGATTCTGATGTACCTGGTATCCAAACAAACGCCAGCGGAAGCAAGAACAGAATCAGAATCAAAACGGGCAATCGCGACATGACCTACGCCCTGGTGCTTTCTAAGCAATCGCTACAACACCGTCGCCTTGCCATTAAACGATGTGCTCCCAATAACTTACACAAGCGCGAGCGTTATGCAGAGCCGTCGTGTTCAGCAACATCGATTAGCGCGCGTCGGACGTTCTCATCCGGCTCCTTGGCGCTGAAGGCTTTCAGTTCCGATCGCACCGAGGGACCGGCATGGCGAAGCGCTTCGGCGGCCGAACTGCGGACATAGGGCTCTGGGTCATTCTCCGCCAAATCTAAAAGCCGGTCGATGAACTCAGGTGGAAGATGGTGCATCTCCGCGATATCCAGCGCGGCGCGGCGACGCACTTCGGGATCTCCGCTCTCCAACTCATTGATCAGATCCGACGTAGGATCATAAGTGGATGTGCCACAACCGGATGTCCCCAGGCAAATTCCCAGGATCAGCAACAAGAACAACAGAAGTCTTTTTGACATAGTATGTGCCGACCAATGACGACTAATTGCCGCCGCCATCACGAGCGAGCATCATGCGGTCCCAAGCCAGGTTGACCGGACCCATGTTGTCGATGTTTTCGCCTGGCTGCGGATTGTTGGGATCGTTCAAGTCTTTGTTTTCGATCGTGCCCGCAACCGATTGAACGCTGCCGTCCATCATCGCCACATTAATGCTGCCATAGTGCAAACCTTGGGCTCGCCAGTTGTTGCACTTTTCCGGAACCAACGTTGTTTGGAACATGTAGGTATTCAAGCTCCCTTCCCAGTTGATGCCAAACGTGTGGGAGTAGGATCGATAGGCCCAGTAACTCCAAACGGCGAGACGATTGGTGCGATCGCAACGCCGCGAACCTTCTCCAAACAGGATCGTGTTCGCCAAGCCGTCGTGAATGTAAGAAAAGTTCGCGGGTCGAGTAGCGTGCTTGTTCGGAGGCGTGCGAAACGCGTGGTGGTTCGCAAAGTAATTCGTCAAAGAGTATTCGCGACCATATCTTTGGATGACCGTGCCCATCGGTTTGATGTAGGTCGGATCCGAAGCACAGTAGAGATTCTTGTAGGGAATGTGGCCGTAACAATCGATGCCGCGATAAACTCTCGGAGCGCTGCACGTTCCGACCGCCGGTGTACAACAACCTGGAGTGCCGCTCGTACATGCAGTGCCGCCCGGCGAGGGCATGCCAGTAACGGGGTCGCAAGCTGGAGTGACGCCTGTGGTCCATTGGCAAGTTTGTGGCTGGTACGTATGGCCGTTGTATTCCACGGGAGTACCGGTTGGCCAACAGCACCGTGTACATCCACAGGAGCCATAATCACAACTTGCCGGAATGTAGCCCGGACAATCGCGTGTATAACCGTAATCGCCGCCGTTAAGTTCGATGCCTTCATGCACTTGATTCATTTCCAAAAACGGCAAGATATGGACCAACCAACTTCCCTTGACCGACTTGCTGGCCTTTCCCGTGTTTTTCTGAGGGTACCAACCCCAATAGGTTGGCATTTCTTTATACGTATCCTCGAAATTGTGAACGGCAATCGCCAGTTGACGCAGATTGTTCGTGCATTCGGCGCGCCTCGCCGATTCGCGAGCCATTTGAACGGCGGGCAAAAGCAACGCGACCAGAATCCCGATAATCGCGATGACGACTAGTAACTCAACCAAAGTAAAACCACGCGATTGCTTCTTCATAGCTGCTCGTCCTCTGGTTCGAAAGGTGTTGAAAAACAGCGTAAATTACACTCTAAAGAAACACGCTCAACCGGTCAACTCAAACACGCGAAATCAGGATTCAAATCGGGCAGTCCACGATGCCATCCATCAATTGATTGTGATATATCCAAATAGCATCGGTTCTCCCAACGTCGCATCTTTGGGGAATTTGCCTCATGCCCAGGATGGCCGGAAACTCTTACCCTCAAAAGTTGTAGCAAATGGACTGGACGCCAATTCTGATCGATTTTTGGAATAATCAAAAGGATCGCTTAGCAACGGTCGCTCGATTCGCTAAAGTGACTACCATCAATGCGTCAACCCTGGGAGCCAAATGATGAAGACGCTCTTGCGTTGGTCTTTTGTCGGATTATTGTTCATCTTCGCGGGCTGCGGTGGGTCGCTAGAATCGGGTCCGGCTGATGCTGTTAAGAGCTGGAAAGACGCAATCGTCGAGGGCAAACCCGAAGTCTTTTGGCTGTCGCTGCCACCGACCTATCAGAAGGACGTGAGCGATCTGCTCAGCAAGTTTGCGGACAAGATGGATGTGGAAATCTGGAACACAACGTTCAGTGTCGTGCAAACCGCCACCAGTTTGGTCAAGGACAAGAAAGAGATTTTCGCCGAGTTGGTCGAAGAGAAGATGGAGGACCCGGAAGCGGGAATCGAAGCGGCCGCCGATCTGTTGGACATCATTGTGAGCAGCGATCTTGGTGAGTTGTCGGCGTTGGAAAAGCTGGATGTGGAAAAGTTTTTGGCCGACGAGGGCGCGCGACTATTCCAACAGTTCAATGTGCTGATGAAAACAACGCCCCAATCCGATCAATACACCGAGGAACTACAAGCTTGGCTTAAGGACATGGAGGGGACAAAGATCGCGACCGACAGCATCGAAGGCGAGACCGCGACCGTGCTGCTTCAAATCGGCGAACAACAGCCCAAACGGCTAACACTCGTGAAGGTCGAGGAAAAGTGGTTGCCCAAGGACATGGTGGACGAGTGGCCAAGCTTCATCCAACAAGCCAACGATTCGATGGACGAAATGGATGAACAAATTGATGACGAGCAAAGGCAGATGGCCGTGACGATGCTCAACGGCGTCGAAGAACTTCTTGAGCAATTGTCCGACGCCGGATCAAAAGAAGAAATGTTGGGCATCGCCATGCAAGGGTTTGCCGGCTTGATGGGCGGAGCGGGCGACGACAGCGGGGATGCCGAAGGTGACGATGGCGATGGCGGAAATGACGATGGCGGAGATGACGACTCCGACGGGCTTTAAATCTCTATTTATCATGTTGCAGTGCCCGCCGGAGAGTCTTTAAAATAGGATGAGTTCTCATGCCCATAGCTGCTCTGGATAGGTGAAACATGAATCAGCAAACTCAAGTCGATGAGTTCGTCGCGGCGATTTGTCAACGCTTAAACCGTATTCACCTTTGGAACACGCTGTTGTGGTCCGCCGTCATCGCGACGGCATTGATGGTGGCAATCGGGCTGGCCTATGTCATTCCCGGCTATGCCGTCCCACTCAGTTTGTTTGCAATCATCGCGGGTTCTGTTCTGTTGCTGGCGGTGATCGCCTGGTTGGTCTCACGTCCCACGGCGGAACTTGCCGCCAAGTTTGCGGATGAACATTTCGGGTTGGAAGATGCCGTGATCTCTTGTCGCCACTTCCAGGCGTCCGGCAAGCATGGCCGCTTTTACGATCTGCAGGCAGCTCAGACAAAACAACGCGTCGCCGTGCTGCAACCGCAAACCATTGAATATCAGCTTCCGCGCCGAGCGGCTGTCATGCTGATGATTTTCGGCATCGCCGCCATCGTGCTTGGTCTGCAGGCTCCGAGCCAAGCCGTTCAGGACCGCATCGCTCTGGAAAAACAGACCATCGACCAAACCAAGCAAATCAATGAAGAACTCACCGAATTGATCGATCAGCTCGAAGAAGAAACCAAAGGCACTGAGGAAGAAGATCTGATCGAGCCGAACAAACTCCGCCAATGGGTGCAAGAGTTGAAGGAAACGCCTGACCGCAAGGAAGCCCTGCGACAATACGCCCGGCTGGAGCGAAAGATCAACGAAGCCTCCGCCCGGTTACAACAGAAACGTGACGAACAACTGCTCGATCGCGCTGCCAAGGAATTGGAGAAAGATCGCCAGACGCGTGAGTTGGCAGAAACACTCAAGCAGAAAAAGTACGAAGATGCCATTGAGGAGTTAAAGGAACTCGAACCCAAGCCTAAAGAAGGTCTGACCGAACAACGCAAAGAGTTGGCTCGCATGAAAGCGGCCGCTCATCGCATGTCGTCGGCCGCCCAAGCGCTTCATCGCAACCAGCCTAACGAACAAAACAAACGTCAACTGGCCAAGTTGTCTCGCCAGAACGATTCGCAAGGAAGCAGTTCCAAGAGCAATTCAAACAACTCCGGCCTGAGCGGCAAAGGCAGCCAGAGCAGTGCCAGCGAGCTGGCGGACGAGATTCAAGACCTCGAAGACGCGGTCGAGGATTGGGAAGACGCGTTGGACGAATTGGCAAACGCCGAAGATCTGGAAGAAGTCGATACAGAGAAGCTGGAAAAGTGCGAAGTCTGTCGCGGCAAGGTCGGAGATGAGTTGGATGACTTGGGCAAAAAACTTTACAAGCTCGCACTCAAACGAAAGGCCCAAAGCAAGCTGAAGAAACTCTGCCGCGCGTGCAGCCAATGTCAATCTGGCTTGTGCAACAACCCAAGGAACAGCCCTAACGCTGGTGGACAAAAAGCTGGCTGGGGATCGAACGACGCCAATCGCGAGGAAACCGATGAGTTGATCGACAACGGCCAGTTCACCCAGATCAAGGGCATCAAAGGCCAAGGCCCTTCGCTGACAACCGTCGAATCGGCGGAAGACGGCGCCGGCGCCGGGTCGCGTCGTCACGAGTCACGCCGCCGTACTTTCCAACGGCAAGTCGAATCTTTCGTCCAACGCGAAGACGTCCCGGAAGACGTCAAAGCTGGCGTGAAAGAGTACTTCAAAAACATCCACCAAAGCGATGAAGAGTGAAGTTGATTTCCGACTTCAGGTGTTACCGCCAATCTGCTACCATCCGTCACTCGAATTGATGGAGAAGTTTGAGTGGCATCTGTTACCAAAAACTCGACTGTACTAGGCGAACTTCGCCAGGCATTTCCGTGGCCGGACGAATGCCCGGACGTTCGCCAGATCGATTGGTGCCTGGATGGCGGTGGCAAGCGATTAATCACGGATCTCATCCAGCGCGGCAATCATCTCGTGCTCGAAATCGGCACATTTCTCGGTGGCTCTGCCAAGATCTGGCTCGACGCCTCGCCAGATGTCACGGTGATCTGCGTCGATCCATGGGGCAACGGATTCGATTTGCGTCCGCTCGCCCAACGTCACGGCCAGCCGGAGCGAGTGATCCAACAATTGGAAAGCGAGGACGGCGTTTACAAAACCTTCCTTGCAAATTTATGGTCTCAGTGCGATCGTGTGATTCCAGTTCGAGGCGCTTCTCCGTGCGCTCTCGAAACGATTGCTGAATTCGGAGTTCAACCGGACTTGATTTACATTGACGCAGACAAGTCCGGCGCGGAACTCGATGTTTGCCACAACCTGTTTCCCGCGGCGAAGATCACCGGAGATGATTGGTGGTACGGCCAGGATCGTTGGTGGCGAGCGGACGACGGATACCCAATACGGCAACCTGTTTTCGAGTTCTGCCAAAAGCACGGCTGGCATCTACGCACGGATAATCATACGTGGGTCATCGACGCAGAACCGCCGTCGCTCGGTTACTGGCTGCGGCGGCCGGCATACCACTTCAAGTCGCTTCGCCGACGGATGCGAGGAATGTTTCGCGGCGTGTTGGGAAAGAGTTAGTGCGAATTCCGTCCGCCGTCGCGGTACCCAGTACCCAGTACCCAGTACCCAGTACCCAGTACTCAAGTCCGACAGCCCATCGATTCGATTGCATGGTTGCCATCCGTTCATTCGTCGTCGGAGAAGTCGTGCGGCAGATTGTCTTCTTCGTCACGGGCCGCTTCGAGAACGCTGCCCAGCCACCAGCCCCATGTCAAATAATGGAATGCGGCCATGGCGAAAATCAACCCGGCGATAATCATCACGGGGCCAAAAAAGCCGAGCGTCAAGAACGTCAAACCTACGTACGCGGCGACGCCAACAAGAACGGCCAACATCACGCCGATCCACGAAGTCGTTTTCGGTGAATCCTCGACAACGGGACGTTGGGGCTTGGGTGGGATGGAGCTTGGCATCGCAATTGCATTCTAAACGGATGGTGTTTGAGAAGCCAGAGTCCTGTTGTCGGCGGCACTGGTGCTTGTGTGATCACGTCGTCAGGGCGAGAATCGAGCCATGTTTGTCGACACACCTGCTCGAATCGCAATCCTTGGCGCTGGGCCGATTGGCTTGGAAGCGGCACTGTACGCAAGGTCGCTGGGCTATGAAGTGGTCGTGTTCGAACGAGGCAACGTCGCGGACCACGTGATGCAATGGGGACACGTTCGGATGTTTAGTCCGTTTCGGATGAACCGTTCATCGCTGGGACTCGCGGCACTCGCGGCACAAGATCCGGACTACTCGGCACCCGACGAAGAAGCTTTGCTGACGGGACGCGAGTGGGTGCAGCGATATCTGTTGCCGCTTTCTCAGACTGACTTGCTGCATGGATGCGTCTGCGAGAACACACGAGTCGTTCAAGTTGGCCGAAACGAAGTTGTCAAAACCGATTCGCCCGGAGATGCTCGGCGAGCGGAATCGCCGTTTCGGATTTTGCTGCGAGACTCTGCCGGTGCGGAGTGTATTGAAACGGCGGATGTCGTAATCGACACGACCGGCGTGTTTGGTCATCCTCGCTGGATTGGCCGCGGCGGCATTCCCGCCGTTGGTGAGATAGAATCACGGTCGCGGATCGAATTCGGACTGCCCGATTTCGCCGGCCCGGATCGACACAAATACGAAGGCCAACACACGCTCCTGATCGGCAGCGGTTGTTCGGCTGCGACAAACATGGTCGCATTGTCTCAACTCGCCAAGGAGAAGCCCGGCACCTACGTCACTTGGATCACTCGTCCTAGCGCAATGGCCCGGATCGACAACGGCCGTCTTCCGGAGCGCGACCGCCTGGCATGTAAAGCGAATGAATTACGAGAAGCACGCAATGTCAATCACCTGCCGGGTGTCGCCGTTGAACAGATTCATTTCGATGAACCGCAAAACAAGTTCAAAGTCTTGTTGAGTGACACCGCCGACGGACCGCTGGAATTTGACCGTGTGATTGCCAACGTCGGCCTTCGACCAGACGCCACCATCTATCAAGAATTGCAGATCCACCAGTGCTATGCCAGCGAAGGACCTATGAAACTGGCCGCCGTGCTGCTTGGCCAGAACTCTGCCGATTGCTTGGACCAGACATCACACGGCTCGCAAACGCTCGTCAACCCAGAACCGAACTTTTATATCCTTGGTGCGAAAAGTTACGGAAGGAACTCCCTGTTTCTGGTATCCATAGGGTTGGAACAGATAAGAGACGTATTTTCGATCATCGGCGGACGTGAAAACCTGGATCTCTACGCGAGCATGAATCACTTCATCCAATGACTGCCAACGCAAGCGCCGTCGAACTGTCGCACTTGGACGATCTGTGGTTCCAAGTTGCGGGGACCCTGTGCAACTTGACTTGCCACCACTGTTTAATCAGTTGCAGTCCGAAGAATGACAGCTTCGGTTTCCTCTCGCTGGATGAAGTCAAACGCCGGCTGCGAGAGTCCGTGCCGCTGGGCGTCAAGGAGTATTACTTCACTGGCGGCGAACCGTTTCTGAATCGAGACATGGTTCCGATCCTGACCGAAACTTTGAAATTTGGTCCCGCGACCGTGTTGACCAACGGCACGGTCTTGAAAGACCAGTGGTTGGAGGAACTCAGTCTCGCGGAACAGGCAAGCCTTTACTCGCTCGAATTCCGCGTTTCGATCGACGGGTTTTCCGCCGAAACCAACGACCCAATTCGCGGCGAAGGCACCTTCGATCGTGCGATGAGCGGCGTGATCCAGTTGGTCGACCACGGCTTTCTGCCCATCATCACGGCCGTGCGAACCTGGCCTGAGGCCGACGACTTGACCGTCATTGCGCGGTTTACGGAAGTGCTCAAGCAAGCTGGATATTCTCGGCCGCGACTGAAGATCCTGCCTGCCTTGCAGCTCGGTTCGGAGGAAACTCGTACACACGGATACACCGACAGCGATCGGGTGACGCACAAGATGATGATCGACTTCGACGCCTCGCGATTGGTCTGCGAACACAGCCGCATTGTCACTGACCGAGGCGTGCAGGTTTGCCCGATCTTGATCGAGTCCTCCGACTCGGTCCTGGGCCAAACGCTTGCCGAGTCGCGCGTCCCGTTCGAACTTCGTCATGGCGCATGCTTGACTTGTTATCAATACGGCGCGATCTGTTCCAACGCGTCCAGTTTCATTGAAACGTCTGACGAATGATTGCGTCTGTGTCGAAAACTCGTATCGCCTGCTTCGGCGGGATTTACAACAACTACCTGGCGTTGGAGGTCGCCATTCGCGACGCTCTGACTCGCGGCGTCGATGCGATGTATTGCTTGGGAGACATGGGAGCGTTTGGACCGCATCCGAATCGAGTGTTTCCGTTGTTGTACGAAAACCAAGTCCACTGCTTACAAGGCAACTACGACGATTCGATCGGCAACGAATTGGACAACTGCCAATGTGGCTACACCGATCCCCGAGACAATCACTTCGCCCAGATCAGCTACGACTATACGCTGGCAAACACATCGTCGGACAACCGGCAATTCCTGCGGTCGTTGCCGAAAGAAGCTCGCCTGCAACTAGGTCCATTAAGTGCGCTGATGTGTCACGGCAGCCCGCGCAAGGTGAACGAGTTCCTCTGGGAATCGACGACGCCGACCCACTTGCTTGATAGCATCGCCACGCAAGCCGATGCTGACGTTATCTTGGCGACCCACACGGGCGTCAAATGGCGGCGAGAACTGTCCGACGGCCGCCAATTTGTCAACGTAGGCGTCGTCGGCCGCCCGGAGAATGACGGCCAAACTTGTGTCTGGTACACGGTTTTAGAATGGGGGGCGGGCAAACTGCACGTCGAGTTCATTCCGGTCAATTACGATTATCCGCGGCTGGCAAAGGAAATGAGCGACGAACGCTTGCCCGATGAATTCATTGAGACCGTGATGACCGGGTGGTGGACAACCTGCCTTGAAGTTTTGCCCTCGAAAGAACGTCGGAAGGGGAAATACTGACAATTTCCAAAATTCGTCATGCAAGATATCTCGCGATCCGGTACCATCGAGTTCTGAAGCAATACGAAGAGCACCAAATACAAATAGGAATCTGAAAATGTCTCGCATCTTTCTCGCGTCACTTCTCTTCATGGGTCTGTCAAGTTTCGTCGCGGTTGCCGACGATGCAAGTGCCGACCCGTTGGACATTGCTCTGCTGATCAAGGATTTGGACTCGCCCAAATTCGATGTTCGGCGTCGAGCGAGTCAGCAATTGCACGAAATGGGCAAGTCCGTATTCAAAGCGCTGGAAGAGGCCTCGAAGAGCGAGAGCCGCGAAGCTGCCACGCGCAGCATTGACATCTTGAAGGACCATTTTCAAAACGGCGATGACGAAACCAAGGCGGCCGCCAAAACCGTTCTGGAACGAATCGCCGCCTCTGACACGGGTCGAGCGACACGACTGGCCAAGCAGGCGCTCAAACCCAAAAAAGATCCTCAGCCGGCAGACCCGTTTGGGCCTGGAGGAGCCAATCCATTCGGCGGCCGCGTCCAGATCCAGGTGCGTGCGGTGGCCGGCAACAATCGCAACATGAAAGTAAAAATCGTCAATGGTGTGAAAGAGATCGAGGTGGAAGAGAACGGCCGCAAAATCAAAATCAACGAAGACCCCAACAACGGAATCAAAATCGAAGTCACCGAGAAAATCAACGGCAAGGAAGTGACTAAAAAGTATGAAGCAAAGAACGCGGACGATTTGAAAAAGAATCACCCGGAAGGTCATAAGATTTACGAAAAGTATGGCAAAGGTGGCGGTGTCATCCAATTTCGAGTCGGTGCCAAACCATTCAAAATCCAACCCGGTCAAATCCCCGCAATCCCACAGCCAGCTCCGAACCAAAACGGTGCGATCGAGAAATCGAAGCAGCGGATTCAGGAGATGATTGATCGCTACAAAAAGAAATTGGAACAGACACCGGCCGACGCGGAGCAATTGAAGCAAGTGATTGAACGATTGGAAAAACACCTAAAACAAATCGACGATGTTCAAAAGCGCTTGCAAGACATTCAAAAGAATCAAAATGACGCCAGGCAAGAGCTTGAAAAGCAACGTAAACAAATTCAGGACGCGTTAAAGAAACCAGTCGAAGAAGGTTAGTTGCAAACGACCCGCTTCAAACCCGTCACGATTGCCTGACACCCTCAAAAAGTGCCGAGCCGACTCGCACGATGGTCGCCCCTTCTTCGATCGCCACTTCGTAATCGCCACTCATACCCATGGACAACTCGTCGAGTTTGCATCCCGGGGGCCCCACGTCACGAAGATGGTCGCGCAATTCTCGCAAGCGGCTGAAATCTTCGCGAGCCCGATCCGCGCCGCCAACGCGGGCTGCCATCGCCATCAATCCCTGAATCTCGATATTTGGCAACTCGAAAAGTGCCGGCAAAAACGATTCCAGTTCTTCCGGCGGAAAACCGTGTTTCGACGAATCGCCTGAGACGTTGACTTCCAGCAACACCGGCAAGTTGGTTGACTGCTCGCCGCAAACCTGGTCGACAGTTGCCAGCAGCCGCTCGTTGTCGCCCGAATGTAGGAGCGAAATGGCAGGCACCGTTCGCCGGACTTTATTCCGCTGAAGATGCCCGATCATGTGCCAACGGATGGGCAGATCGGTGAGCGCTTCGTGCTTATGCCACAACTCTTGAGGGCGGCTTTCGCCAATGTCGCTGCAACCGGCGCCCACGATCGCTTGCACTTCCTCCGGGCCAACGTATTTTGTCACTGCGACCAGCGTTACATCGTCCGAAGTCCGCCCACTGCGCCGCGCAGCGACAGCAATCCGTCCTTGCACATCCGCGACGTTTTCAGCAATTCGTTCTGCAGTTGTGTGCATGGTTGGCCACGTGACTCCTATTCGATTTGCAAAAGCTCTTCAGTTTCCCCCGTCGGCAGAAATCGGGCGACGAAGAATTCGCAGAACAGATTTTGACCTAACAACGTCCGGCTTTGACGTTCGGCCAGCGATCGGTAGACCAGCCACTGTGACTTGCCCACTTGAACGCGATAGCCCACGGCCGTGTCACGCGGCTGGATCCGCAGTTGCTCGGCGACCGTCAAAGTACGCCAAGTCAGTTCTTTCGACTGGCGCGAAGGATTCAAGTCGAACCACAGCGGCGCGTAAAGGGCACTGCCAACGTTCTGTTGGTGCAGCGTCAGCCCGCTGCTGGTCAGCGACAATCCGTCGTCGACCAGCTCCGATCGCCATTCGGGCAGTGCGAGGGGAATCACGAGGCCAAGCCGCTTTTTGCGGTAAACAAAGCCTTCGCGTGTTTCGGTGGCCGCATCGAACCCCAACTCGTCGCCGGTCGGCAAGGTGCAACGATAATCAATCCGGCCAGACTGTTTCCCAAGCAACGCATCGGCGGCAATCAGAAAACTATCTTTACGGGCGAGCAGAAGTTGGCGTTGCAGCTTCCAATCCTCGGAGTATTCGATTTCCAATTCGATATAGTCGACATCTTTGTCAGAATGCCAGCAGGTTTCGGCCCACTCGGATTGCGGTCGCATTTCCGTTTCGTTGATATAGATTGTCGGCATCCACGAGCCCGACCACAAAGTTTCTCGGCTCACGTTCAATTCAGAACGAATCGTGCGATCGGCATACGTAACGGTCAGCGAAGGCGATTTGCGCGTCCATTTTGATCGCAGGATCGCCGTCTCGGACCACTCGGACTGGTACGCCGAGTCAGGCAGAGCTTTGGAAGACGATTTCGACTTCGCACCGTGGCTGGGCAAGGCAACGTTCGCAATCGCGTCATCGTCCGGATCGGAGGATAACGACAGGACCGCCGCCAGAAAGTGTTTTTCCCACTTGCCCTTCGATTCAGTTCCAAACACCTGCGAGCCATCCCCGCGTGAGCATCGCAACGCCTGTCGCACGAGCCACTCGTATTGAATCTGTCCACGATCCGAGAGGCACGACGTCTTTGCCGCGCGTGCCAGCAACGAACATCGCGTCCAGCAAGCCAACAATGGACGCATGATCGGCAACGTGCCGGCGTGTGGCAAACCACGACCATCAAGCAGGTCGTCCGCGCCGACCGACAGGATCGTCCGCGCCGATTCACGCAAGTCGTCAGATGGCTCAAGCTCGGGAAACAGATAGGCGAGTGTGAAAGCCAATTCACCAGCCAGAAGTTGTTGAACTAGTGGCGCGTCGTCAAGCGATATCGCCTTTGCGTCGTCGGTGATGTGCTGCAAGCGATCAAACGACTGGGACCATGCCGCGGCCGGAATCAATTCCACCAACCTCGGCAACGCGTGGCACCATGCCAATGAAAGCAGTGCTTGAGAAACAGAAGAGCTGTGCGGAACGTCGTCCAGCCACTGTTCTAGTAATTCAACAACCCGCTTCTCCGAACTCTTTTTTCGCCGCACCACCTGAAACAAGTGATCCATCGTCGTTTTGGTTTCGGGATCCATGTCCCCAGACCCGATCGCCCATAGCAACGACGATGATTTGCCGTTGGAAATGGCGTCATAAATACTCTTGGGCTTGCGGCGTTCGGCAAGGTGCGCCGCCCATGAATCCCAATCGCTTGGTTCGAGCTTGTTGGCCGTTCTTGGTGAAGTGGTAATGGATGACATCCTGCGAAATCGCTCCTCTCGATGGTAAACCCGCTCAGTTTTCGCTCGTATCTTAGCAATGTTGCGGCGAATTGCCTGCCCCCGGTACAATAGCGGTTGAACCAAGGCTTGATGATTTCGGCGGCCAACAGTTCTTTCAAGCGAAGTGCCAGAAAGACAATTCGTCGCGACCAGCCAAGCCGACCATCTCCATAGGATTTCTGCTATGACACGTGACCGAGTTGTGACCGTGCTGTTGATTTGTTTGTTCGTGACGACTGAAAGTGTTCGTGCCCAATTTGGCGGACCGAACGGCGAAGCGGAAGAAGGCAAGGCAAAACTGATCGAGATTGAGGGCTTGAAGCGACTGGCGCCCGACGCCAATGCGTGGGTCGACATGAAACGCAAGTATGTCGTCTTTGACGGATTGATCAGCATGCGAGCGGGCCCGTTGGAAATGTTCGTGTGCACTCGCGGCACGAAAGAGCACGAGTCGGTGATCTCGGCTGGTTGTCCGGCCTTCATCGTACACGCGGGATTGCTGGCCGTTGGCGCGAAGCAAGGCAACACGGTCAAATGGGACCCGGAATACGTCCCTGCGAGCGGCACGGAAATCGACATTTGGATTCTGTGGAAAGACAGGGAAGGCAAGCATCGCCAGATCCGTGCCCAAGAGTGGATTCGCGATTTGAAGACCGGAAAACCGATGGCACACCACTGGGTCTTCGCCGGCAGCGGCTTTTGGAAAGACGATCAAACCGGCGAGGAACACTACATGGCCGAGGGAGGCGATTTCATTTGCGTGTCCAACTTTAGCTCCGCGACGCTCGACCTGCCCATTCGTAGTAGCCAGGAAACGAGCGGGTTATTGTTCGAAGCGGTCAAAGAAAGAATTCCAGTCCGAGGGACGCACGTTCGCGTGGTGCTGATTCCAAAACTTGAAAAACCGATGAAGGACACACAAGCGTCTCCCAAACCGCAGCCGTCCACCCAATCACCCGGCGAATCTGACGCCCCTTAATCGCTGGACGTGTTTTTGAATTCGTGCGCGACTTTGCCGTAAACATCGTGGTGGCGAAATGCGATCGTTGGGACGCCCTTTTCTTTGAACACGTTGACGGACAGAAAGCCACCTTTGACTCGTAGGAAGGGCTGAATTGCGGGGTCGTTTTTGGGATTGCCGCCGGCGTGGACGTCGCTGGCTGGACCACAGGAGAACTCTCGTAGACCGGACGCCGAGTCGATCGACATGTATTGCCAGTGACGGTCGCCGCAGCAGGTGTAAAAGTTCTTCAGCCCCGCTTCTTTCGTCCAATTGCGAAAGTGGTTCCCTTCGTTAGCGAAGGCCAGGTTTGAATGGTTGTCGTTTTTGCCCTTCGCGCGGTCGGGGCCAACGATTGGCGTGGGGCTGATCAAGACGCGGAAGTCGGCGTCGCTTTCTTGGATCGTCCGTTTGAGCCAGGCGAGTTGCTTCTTGCCCCAGATCGTTTTCGTGGGGCCGTCTGCCATCGAGTTGGGCGAACGATACATGCGGCCTTCGACAACCCACACCTGCAGGCCTTTGCCCCAGCGGAACGTGCGATAGAGATCCTTGCCCATCGGGTTTTGTTCGAGATAGATCTTGAATGCCTGCTCGAACGTCAACGGGTTCATCCACTTGGCTTTCATCGTCGGCCAGCAGTCGTTGCACCACGAGTCGTGATCGTCGACTTCCCAATAGCCGGGCACTTTGCTGTGAAACGCAACATGACGTGGCAACGAGTACATGCGGTGCCAGTGATAGCGAGCCAGCTCAATCGTGCGGGCTCGCGGCGACTCACTGTCGAGATAAACGGTGTCGCCGGTAGGGATCATGAACTGGGGATTGAGTTTCGCCATCGCAGGATAAATGTGATAGCCCTCCTTGTGATCCAGGTCCCAGTAAGACTGACCGGTGACCACCGTGAACGTCGTATCTTGCCACTGGTCGGCCTTGGCGGGTGTCGTGAACGTGCCTTCGTGACTGGCCGACACCTTTTGGTCGTCGCCGGCCCGGCACTCAACACGCAGCGAATAACTGGCACCCGCCATCAGGTCTGTCAATTGAAACTTGTGGATGTAATCGTTGTCCTTCTTGGCCGTCGTCCACTCGGTTGCCGATTGGTGGGCACTTCGCACGTCGTTTCGATTCCAGATCACGCGAATTTGCCCATCGGCTCCAGGCGTCGCACCTTCTCGGTCTTCATAGCGCGTCTTGGAAGGGACGTACTCCTCAACTCGCGGCTCACGTTTCGACGGCTCGCGCACGCCGTCCCAATTTCGTTGCTTGTTCTTTGTGATTCGTGTCCACACGACCGCCGAATCATGAGTGACTTCGCCGACGCGAAACCCCATTGCCAATTCAGCGGCCGTTGCTACTTCACTTGTAGAGCATGCGAGCAAAACGATTGATAGCATCCAGAACGGGACAGCGTTGCGTAACATCGGCGGATTCTCCAACTCGTGTGAAACTTGGTTGCAGTCATATTGGTATTGATTCTACTCACTTTGGATGGACAATTCATGCGACCAAATTCGCGACACACTTGCACGGACGAAGTAGAATCGCGTTGGTATTGAACGCTTTCCCCCTCGACCGCGTAATGTCCATGCAAACGTCTTATCGTTGAGGGAGAACGAACGTGTCCAATCAACAAACTTCAACTCAGCAGCCCTATCCCGTGCAGCAACAAACTTGCGCTGCACCGCAACAGCAGTATTCTATCGCAGTTGGCATGCCGGCTGACAAGTCGGCGCCACAAATGGATTACGCAGTTCCAACGTTTTCCCCGCCAATCGACAGGTCGATATCGCTGGCTAGACCACAACAACCTGTGCGTCTTCGCGAGTTGATCGCCGTCTTTCTGATGGTGATAATCGGGGATATAACGATCTATCGCGGCTACGGACTTTCGGGGCTGGCACTCTTCTTTGCCGCCGCGCCAGGCATTCTTTGGCTCGGCAGTGACACGCTAAAACGCACTTGGCATGTCTGGGCCGTTGCCATCATGCTGGCCGTGCTGTCATTGAAAATGTTTTGGCTTGGCAGCGGATTATTGGTCTTTTGCGGGCTCGTGCTGCTGGTTGCGTTTGGCATGAGTCTATCCGGATATCGCCCCTTTGTGCTGGAGGCCTTTGCGTTTGGTTGGCTTTCGTTGCATTCTGGACTCGATGGTCTGCGGCATTACGGTCGCAACATCAAGCAAATCGGCATGCCGATGGCGAACCTCCCCTGGCTGAGTGTCATTTTGCCAATTACAGCGTTCCTGGGATTTGGCCTGATTTTCGTGCTGGCAAACCCAAACCTCATGACGTCATTTTCACAAGTTGTGTCGAACATGTTTGAAGGTTTCAGCAATTGGTTGACGGGTTTTTCGTTCTTTGAGATTCTGTTTTGGTGTTTCGTGGTCTGGGTGACCGTTGGATTCTTGCGACCCCGAATTTTCGGACGACAAGCGGAAGGTGATGATGAGTCGCCCGCGCCTGAAGCAACGACGGAGGAATGCGAACCGGTATTCTTTCCGGCGTTTCGCAACACCCTGATTACCGTGATCGGCCTGTTCGCGGTTTATTTGGTCTTCGAATTCGCGACGCTTTGGTTTCGCGAGTTTCCCGAAGGGTTTTATTACGCGGGCTATGCCCATCAAGGCGCGGCGTGGTTGACGGTCGCCCTGGCGCTGGCCACCGTGGTGTTGTCGTTGGTCTTTCGTGGCACGGTCCTGCGAGATCCGCGCGTAGCCCAGTTGCGGACTCTGGCGTGGATCTGGTCCGTTCAGAATTTCATCCTGGCGTTGGCGGTCTACAATCGGCTGTTCATCTACATCGATTTCAACGGCATGACTTGGATGCGCACCGTGGGTTTGTTCGGCACGACGACCGTCGTGGTCGGTTTTGTCGTCGTGCTGTGGAAGATCAACCACAATCGCAGTTTCACGTGGCTAGTGCGGAGACAGTTGCTGACGCTCGCAATGGCGATCTTTCTGTTTGCACTGACGCCAGTCGATGCGATCGCGCACAACTATAACGTCAATCGCGTCTTGGCGGGCGACTTGGCCCCGTCGGTTCAAATCAGCCGGCACCCGATCAATTCAGAAGGCTTCCTGTACCTGCAACCACTGCTTCAATGCGAGGATCCGATCATTCGCGAAGGAATTCGCGCCATGTTGGCACAGCGGCACGAGCAGGTTCGCGAGCTGATCGACAAGCGGCAAGATCAAGGCTGGACCTCGTATCAATTGGCCGATTCACTCGTGGCGAAAAGGTTGCAGGAAAATCAAACCAAGTGGTCTGCCTACATGGATGACACGACAAGTCGTGACGAGGCCATCCAAAGATTCCGCGACTATGCGTATCAGTGGTGGTAACGTTACGCATTCGTAGCTTGACGCTCGAAGTCGAGCATCTTTTTCGGTATGGTTCAAAAACGGGGACAGGCTTGTGCGACTCTCACGTGCCCAGCAAGTTGTTGAACTCACCAATCCCGCAAGATGTGTTGATTGACGATCGAAATGCCACTAATAATCGAACCAATGATTCCGACGAATCCTTGGTCCGTTCCGCAAACAAAGAGATTCTTCAGGTGTGTCGTGCCACTGATTTGTTTTTTCGGGGCGCCGTAGACGGCCCCGTTGATGTGCCAGGTGAATCGATGGATCGTCTTTGGCGTGAACGTGTCCGTGTCAATCACGTGTTGGCGAAAGTCCGGAACAAAGCGGACAGCGGATTGGACCACCCGATCGTACCAACGAAGTTTTTCCAACTGATACTGGTCTTCATCCAGCGACGTCCATCGTTCGAAGTTTGCGATCGAAGTAATTCGAATCACGCCGTCCGGAAGTTCCCCCTGTGCATCGTCGTATTCAAAATTGTTGGGCGAACAGATCACACCTGTCCGCACATCGCAGAGATCGTTTAGCGGATTTTCCCAATGAAATTGTTCCGAGTCGTTGTAAAACACGATCGACTTGTCGCAACCCAGCGACTTGGGTTGAGCATCGACAATTGAAATGGACTCGACGAACGAAAGTTGCCCCGCCTTTTCGACATCGGGCTTCTGCTCGTCGCACATCCGCATCGTCTCGACCATGCCGACGGAGGAGAGAATATTGCGGGCTTCGAGTTGCTCGTCGTTGTCCAGCGTGACGCCCTGTGCGCGGTCGCCCATCGATTCAATTCGCGACACGCCGCAGCGAAGTTTCAATTCGCCGCCGAGCGCTCGAAACCGGCGAACCAGATGTTTTAGAATCAGCCGCACTCCGGCAAACGGCCGTGCCAGCCCCTCCATAAAAATGCTGCGAAACATGATGCAAAATTGCGCGAAATCCATGTCTCTTTCCCGTGCGTTTCCGTACCACATCAGCGGACACAAGAGCATTTCGACCAGCAGCGGCTCGGTAATGACCTCGCTCAAGATCTCGCGCGTCGAAAGGCTGTAGGCATGATCGTCTAAATCGTCGTAGTCGATGATCCTGGACAGGAGTTGTTGGAAGTTGTCCTTTTGGCCGGGAAACTTGGTGGCAATCTCGGATTCGAGCAATTCGAGATCGTTGCCAAAGTTGAGTTCCACGTCGGGGAAGGCGATTCGAGAACCGACTTGCTCCGAGAGTTGAAAGTCTTCCCACTTGAGGCGTAGTTGTCGCAGCAGGCGAGCCAGTGGGCCTCGCTTCGTTCCACGAGGCGTATAGTTGGTCACCGCATGCAGCCCGACATCATAGTCGCGACCTCGCAAACGATAAAAGGAATTCAATCCGCCGATCGTGTAATGCCGTTCAAGAATGCAAACTCGCTGGCCGTAGTAAGCCAACCGGATACCAGCGGCAAGCCCGGACATTCCTGCGCCGATGATGATCGTGTCGTACATTCTCCCGCAAACTCCTGGACTCGCCGCCGGCCGACTTCACGATGCATTCTTGTCCGGAACATCTGACAGGTCAACCTTGCGAAATTCGGTTTCAAAACATAGGGCAAGCGGCTTCGCTCGCCTTATTGCTCGAAGAAAACAAGCGGAGACACTTGTTCTACGGGGATCGGATCGAGTCGGAGAAAGAATCACGCAAACCGACAATTTGACCAGATTTGCCAATCAAATAATCGGTCGGATCGGGCTTAATCCGAAACCTCGCACGAGCCTCCGCATACGGCAGTTCCGTTTTGAACAGCCCTTTCTCGTAAGCTTTTCGATCCGAATAACCGGGAAAGATGACCGGCAGGCTGTAGGCACTGACCGTCCCCGGCGAAATCGACTCGATATGGGACACGATGTTGTTCGCACAGTTGTTGGTCCAGGTGTTATAAAACTCCGGCTCATCGGACAACGACTGGGCACGTTTTAACATTTCGACGAACAGCAGTTTCATCTGGGCTTTCTTCGCATGCACCGGATACAAACGAAGCTCGTCCTTGCGAAAATGCGACCGCCAACCAATCACGTCTCGTTCGTCGGCGATGACGTACATGAGTTCGTAACGCCGAAACATCCCGGCCAACGGTGAAAACCGTTCGCCATCTTCGCAGCGGATTTCGACAGAGATGGCAACGTAGTCGGTCGCACCATCCTCGCCGGTGAATCCGAAACTCAGAAACGCGTGCGCTAAGCCGCGAAGGGATGAGAAGTTTTGCAGACAGTACCAGACGGATTCAATCTTGTTGAGGTCGATCGATTTGTCGCAGTGGCCTTTGTGGAAATTTGTGGCAGACACGTGGCGCAAGTTTCGGACGTTGCGCAGCGAGACGCGTGGACCGTCCATTTCAATTTGTGTCAAAATCGCGTGATGTTTGCGCCACGGCCGATCGTTCGACGGACGGACTTGCATCCAACACAAGCCAACGATCAGCAGCAATGCTGCTGTCCAGCGGACGGCTGTCATCCTGTCTGGCGTCCTCCTTAACATCCAAGGCACACCAACCGCAAACGTCACAGAAAAAACGACGTTCAGCAAATCGGGAAAGTAGTCCAGGAAATAGATGGCCAGCATTGCCCACAAATAACCGCCAATCAGCAGCCCCCAAAGCAACAGACGCCCGGTGTTAAGCGCAAGCCAGCCGCAGAGTTTCGTCAGCTTATTCCACACGGCTTCTCCTTGATCTGTCTGCAATCATTCCCAATTCTAAACTTGACACAGTTCCTTATGGTAGCGATGCGTCACCCATTGGTGTTGTTTCAAGTTTTGTCGAGAAATTTGGGCAGTTTCGTGCAACTTTTTCGCATGGAGAACGTTATTAACCTTGGTTAGATTATCCGGAGAGAAGAGCCCCAGCAAACTCCAATACGCGTCGGCGTGGATGGCGAACGGGAGAGGCAAATGAAAACTCGCAAGGTTTCTTATCAAGACGGCCGGCACGAAGTGATCGGCATCTGGAACGACGAGCGGCTGTCTGGTTGGTCGCAGGATGATCCGATGGCTTATGAGTCGAGCATTCTGTGGCTCGAAGATGTCGAGCGGCTGCCTTATGTCCGTTCGATGTACGTTCACAATTGCGAAAGCCGACGTGGCAAGCTCGTTCCGCGCGGCGGTGGGCGTGTGGTTGGGTATTCGAAACTGACGGACAATGCACCGGTGGATGGAGTGACAGGTGGTTATGTTCGGCGGGTGTTCTATTTGAGTAACGCCGATTTGTCGTCCGACTCGCACGAAATGATCGCGCCTCGTGATGCGATCGATCCGACAACGATCTTGCCGGGATTGAAGGGCAATCCTCCTAACGGTAAGCAAAAGCCAATGCCGCACTCGCTCAAGGCGAAGACGCAAACTGTCCGACAAAAAGTTCGTCAGTCGGAATCGCAGGATACCGACGTGATGCAGTGGCTCAACGAAGCGGTTACGCCTGATTTGGGCTCGGTTCGCCACGCGCGCGAGGCTGGTGCGTCGCAGGCATCCATTGATACCGAGTTGGCGCACGACGAGCCGGCATCCGTGGATCGGCCGACAAGTGCTCCAGCTCAAAGAACTGGCTTGGGCACGCTTGTCCCCAAAGGCTTAGGCAAACCCATTCCGTTGACGAAATTGACCATCTCGATTGGCCGCATGGAGCAGTGTGATGTGGTCATTCCGTTTTCGAACGTTTCCGGACTCCACTGCCAATTGACATTGGATGAGGGATTTTGGTTTGTCGAAGATCTTCACAGCACGAACGGGACGAAGATCAACGGCATGATTGTTCAGCCGCATCAAAAGAAGCCCATCGACCCAGGAATGATCCTGTCGGTTGGCAAGCACGAATTCGAGATTCGGTACGATCCAGTGTAGTTTGGTTTCTTTGCGAGCCGACTGGCAAGTCGCGGAGAGCATTAGTGTTAATGACGAAATACCCAAATACCCAAATACCCAAATACCCAATGACGAAAGAATGACGAAGCACGAATTCCGGTGAGTTAGTCGCCGGGATTGTCTAGTTGTCGGTCATTCGGATTTCGAAATTCCTTCGTCATTGGGTATTTGGGTATTTCGCCATTCTCTACCCCTGAGTGTCACCCGTCAGCGTGTCACTCATCGTCGTCATCTCGGGACCGACCGCGGGCAATTCCAACATGAACTTGCTGCCTTCGCCACGCGTGCTTTCCACGTGAATGTCGCCGTTGTGTTCACGCAAGATTTTTTGGCTCACCGGCAAACCTAGTCCTGTCCCTTTACTACCCTTGCGAGATTCGAAGACTGAGAAGATCTTTTTGAGATCGTCTTCGTCGATGCCTTCACCGTTGTCTTCGACGATGATGTGAATGACGCCTTTTTGCGCCACGTACGCTGTCGCAACAGTCACGGCACGATCGTTTTCGCCGGCACACGCATCGATCGCGTTGGTCACCACGTTGAGGATGGCGCGGTGCATCATTTCAGGATCGAACGTCAGCGTCGGCATCCGCAAATCTGGTTTCGATTCCAGTCTCACACCTGCTTCGGCCGCGCGAGCTTGCATCAATTCGACCACGTCGGCCGTCACTTGGTTCATATTGGCCGGCACCACGTCCGGTTGACGTTCCTTGCTGAACGTGAGCATGTCCATCACCAGGTTCGATATCTTTTCCTGGTTCTTTTCCACGATGTTCCAGCCGCGACGAACGACATCGGTCTCCGACGACTTGAGTCCTTCTTCAATCAAGTAACTGCCGCCGCGAATGCCTTGCAAGATATTCTTGATATGATGCGACAACGTGGCAATCGTTTGCCCCATCGCGGCCAGCTTCTCGGATTGCACCATCGCCGAATAGTACGACGTGTCCTCGACGGCCAAGGCCGCTTGATGACCGATCGCGATCATCATCTTCAGATGTTCTTCGGTAAACTTGGTCGCGTGTTTTTGAATGGTGCGGCCGGGCGGAGTAAACGTGTCGATGTAGATCACGCCGACGATTCCGTAACGTCCCTGCATCGGCACACAGATCGCCTCGCGCACGCCCATCTTGACGATGCTGCCGGCCGACTCCCAGCGGTCGTCCTCGCGGGCATCGCTCGTGATGACACCATCGCGATTATCGATCACATAATTCAGAATCGTCCGGCTAATTTCAATTTGCTCGCCGGGATTGAGCCCCTGACGATGTCGCGTCGCGCGTGGTTCTGGTTGATCAGAGTCCTGGTTAATGAGCATAATACAGCCGCGATCGCATTCGACCCACTCGGCGATCAATTCCAAAATACGCTGCAATAATTGGTCGATGTCCAGCGTATGGCTGACCGCCAGCGCCGTCCGATACATGATTTGCAAATTGCTGCGAGCCCGCGCCAACCACGGGTTTTCTTTATCTTCGATCGGGCTGAGAATCCGGCTGCCTTCTTCTTGGCTAATCGCCTTGACGATTCGCGACCCGGCGCTGGCCAACGGTCCCGGCTCGATGATTTCGACTTCGCTGGCCAGCACGTGCGACGAACCAGGCTCCGGCCCGGTGAACAACATGATGGTCCGGCCAATCTGAACCCGATCGCCGTTTTGCAGAATGTGGCGTTGCACCAACTCGTCGTTGACGTACGTCCCGTTCGAGCTGCTCAGATCGATCAACGCAAAGTTACCGCCCTCGCATCGGATTTCAGCATGCCGACGAGAAATCTCCGTATCGTGCAACTGAACAGGATTGGAACTATCACGCCCCAATTGCAGGACTTGACCGTCCAAATCGAACCGTCGTCCCTGGTCCTTGCCTTTGATGACGTACAACGAAGACACGTCGTCGGATCTTTCACATGCTTGTTTAACGGCAAGCCGCGGGCGACCGCGTGGCACCAATCTGACCGTCGCCTGCGGCTCGCCGTTTAACCATTAACGAAGACACAACCTTATCGCGAAGCCAACTCTTCGATTGTACGAA
>CAYFJO010000063.1:0-3140 GCA_964343305.1 uncultured Pirellulaceae bacterium
CGACTTGCTTGGGTGTGTGTTCGACTTGCTTGGGTGTGTGTTCGACTTGCTTGGGTGTGTGTTCGACTTGCTTGGGCGGATGTGCCGCGGCTGCGTCAGCCTTGTCTTGACTGACTTGAGGCTCTACGGGTGGCACATGCGTGAAAGGCTGATTCGGTAGGATCGGTTGATTCGGAAGTGGCGCGGGCGTCGCAATGTTGTTCTGTTCCAGAGAAACAGGAGCTGCCGCTTGAGGCGGGGGCTGAACAGGAGCGAGCTGAACAGGAGCGGGCTGAACAGGAGCGGGCTGAACAGGAGCGGGCTGAACAGGAGCGGGCTGAACAGGAACGGGCTGAACGGGAACGGGCTGAACGGGAGCGACAGGTTGTCCGTATGCCGGCGGTGGAACCACTTGAGGTTGAGATGCCGGTTGATCGTAAACGCCCGCCTGTGTCGGATGAGCGTACGGTTGAACGACGGGCGGTTGAGGTGGCGAAGGTTGTTCCTCACCCTCGAGTGAATCAGCCCCCAAAGATCGTTGACGATCGATGACGTCTCGAATTGTTCGGTTTCGTCTCATCGGATCATGTCATTCGAAAAGCCGTGCCAACCGACCATGTGATGGCCGGTCCCCAGACCGAGCCATGCCAACCGACCGAAGGTCTCCCGACTCGGGGGAAGATCGGGGAGACCTTCGGTCATGTCCAAACCGTAGCTGCACTTGCCAGAATGCGGATGGGCGACCGCAAACCCCCGCGTTCTGGCAACCGCAGCTACGATCAAATGGCGTCTACAGATTTGGCGGCGGTTTCTTTTCACCACCACCCTTCTTTTCCGCGATTTCTTTCTTCCGTTTGGCTCGTGCGGCTTTCTTCTTGTCGAAGGCGACCTTAGCTTCTTTTTCGGCGTCGGTCAGCGCTTCCCACGGCTTCTTGTCCCACGGAAGCGGCACGCCATCGGGCGGTTCCTTGAACGCTTCCCGCCACTGGAACGTGAGCGGAAATGCCAGTTCGGCTTGCGCGATCACGGCCCACGGCGTGTCGGCATGTTCCTCGACGACGCGTTGCAAATGCTCGCGCGCCGATTCGGCGTCTTTCTTCACTTCCGGGGGCAACGTCGAACCGGCTGTTTCGATGCTGTCCGGTGCGGCCAATGCCCACGCATTCTTCGTTCCGTCCTCGGGAAGCTTCGGGTTCGCGTACATGTCGTCGATCAACTTGGCCGACGAAAAACAGCGGACACGATTGGCAAGCAGCCGGCCCATCATCAAGTCGTAATGTGCCTGCCAGCGAGGCGATGCCTCTTTGCTGCGCTCTTTTTCAGCCGCGGCCAATTCGGTCAAACCGCGATTGAGAATGTCCGCCATCTTGTCAATCTGCTTTTTGACCGGTTTGATTTCGAATTGGATGCCGGACGCCAGAAACGTTCGCGGCAATGGCTCTTTGATCAATTCGTTACTCGCTTGCGTCGTGCGCAATACAGCCAGTCGCAGTGCGTTTTTGTCCGCGGCCTTTTCATATTCCTTGTACGAGACATAGTCGGGACGGTAGCGCGACAGATGTTGCACGTCGAAGCTCGGACCGGAGATCGCCTTGTCGTCGGTCAGCAGATAGAGCCCGCCATTGGCGTGCGTGATGCGAGTCAGTCCATACGGGCCGAAGCCGGACGAAACCGGATCTACCGCCGGTCCATCACGCCAGACAGCCAAGCGAGCATGCTCGACGTAGGCCGTTTCGGGACCGAGATCGACGGGCAAATAGTGATTCTCGCGAGTGTCCGGGTCGGTCCATTTCACTTTGATGACGTCGCGAGCAAACGGCGCGACGGGACCGATGACATAGACCGCCATCTCTTGCCGCTGGACCAAGGTGATTGCCTCGTCCACCGCCGACTCGTCGTTGCCTCGCTCGTCAGTCACCACGACCAACATCACTTTGCGTCCCGACTTCGCCAAGTCGGCATAAGTGTTGGCGATTCCTTTGACCGCCGTGAAGACGTTTTCCACGCCGGATTCTTCGGCCTTGATGTTGCGCACCGATTCGAGAATCTCTTTGCGATCGGCGGTCGGCTCCTCGGTCATGACCTTCATGCCTCGACCGAACGAAGCGACGCTGGTCAGCAAGGTATCGCCGCGGTCACCGGCCAGTTCATCCAATTCGTCGTACACGCGCGAGAAGTGGCTGATGATCTGCTCGCGACGGGGCCGCAGACTTTCCGACGCGTCCATCAACCAGACGACCAAGACATCGCTCGACTCCAATCGAGCCAGAATCTCCTGCGTGATGCGATCGACCGAACCACGGTCGCCATGTGCGTTGACCACCGAACCCTTGACGCCAGCGAGATCTTCGAAAAGCTTGTCGCTGTCGCTGTTGGAAAACACGTCGTTCATGACGACGTTGACACCGGAGACTTCGGATGGAACGTCTATCAACTCCGAGGGTTCGGGCATGATTAGCACGTCTCCCATAGCCATCTCAGCGGCCTCGACAACAGTCCCCATGCTGGCCACACCGACTTCCTTCACCTCCTCTTCGTTCAGCGTCAGATCGACGGTCATTTCAAACTCGTCGATCTCTGGTTCAACTTCCTCGTCCTGTGGTACAGAGATCGTCAGTTGATCTTGGACGATCGACGAGATGGGCCAGAGGGCCACTACAAAGACTACCCCGAGGTGGAGAAGGAGACTGGAAATTACAGATTTGTTGTCGCTGTTCAAGTCCAAAATGGGCTCGTCGTTGTCATTTTCCCCATGCCACCAGCGGTGGTGATCGGCAAGACTCATGGTGTACTCCCCCGAGTAATTTTGAGTCGGAATTCAATTTCCGATGTTGGTGAGGCCACAGCCAAAAAGTAAGAAGGTAATTCTAGTCCGACTTGGACGGTTTGGCAAACATGCGAACCTGACGGCTGTGGACATTAAGGGTGGATTGGTCGTGCAGATAACGTGCCAATAGAATTTAGCGTGTCGCTGGCAGCACTAACAACAGCACGATTTATTCGCATTTATTTACATCGCCGAAACGATCTGTGACGAAAGCGCCCGTTACCGCGCGCGCGGGCGCGCACACGGAACACGCACAATTATGTACTCGTCCAAAGTTGTTTTTCACTGAAGTGCACAAAAGCACGGGAAAAACAGAGCACGCACCGTCTCACAC
>CAYFJO010000063.1:3240-27526 GCA_964343305.1 uncultured Pirellulaceae bacterium
GTTTCACCAATTTATAAGGTTGGGACGATTGCCCCGACCCAAAGCACGTAAGTCACGGACCTTTCGTCCTCAAACAATAAGGGATCGCGCCATGGGAGCAACAATGAAACACCGACCACTCTGTCTCTACTTCCTTGTGTATTTGATTGGTCTGTCACCGCTCGTGGTGGCCGAGGGTCAAGAGGAAGAAAAGGAAAAAGCAAACTTTGGCCGCGAGGCGCGCGAAGGCACACCGTCGTTGTGGCGAGAGCCGGACAAGCCGCTCGATGAGCGTGAAAAAATTCATCACGTGTTGAGCCGACTGACTTTTGGCGTCACGGACGAAGCAATCTACGAAGTCGAACAAGTCGGCCTGAACAAGTGGATTGAAATACAACTCAAAGGCGAAGCGCCGGAATCGGAAGACCTGCAAGAGCGACTGTCGAAGCTTGGGTCGTTGCCGCTGTCGAACCAGGAGATGATTCAGGAGTATCGCAAGCCAATCCCACCGTTGAAGAAGAACGCTACGCCCACGGAAAAGAAATTGCGGGCCGAGCTGCGGGCGTTGCAAGAGGTGCCCAAAGATCAGCTCAAAGACACCGTGGTTTACACCGCCACATACAGCAAGAATCAATTCCGCGAAGTGGCCTGCGACTTCTGGCGAAATCACTTCAACGTGGACGTCTCCAAGGGCAACGTCAAGTTTTATGCCACCGAGTACGAACGCGACGTGATTCGCGGCGAGGCGCTCGGTACGTTCGTAAAGATGCTCAACAAGCAGGCCCGCCATCCGGCGATGCTCGTCTATCTGGACAACTACATCTCGCGGGCACCGCCTCAGAAGAGTGTGATCGCAGCGGCGCAAAAGGCTTGGCTTGAAACCGGCCGCGATTTTGCCGCCATGAAGGAAGCGGTCGACATCGCTAAGATGAAAGGCATCAACGAAAACTTCGCGCGCGAGTTGATGGAGTTGCATACGCTGGGCGTCGACAACTACTACACGCAAGACGATGTCGTGGCGGTTGCCTACGCACTGACTGGTTGGACCGTGCAGCAAGACCCGTCGAAGCCGATCACGTTCCAGTTCCGCCGCGACATGCACGCCAGTGAGCCACGTCAGATTCTGGGCAAACGATTGCCACCCGTTGTGCGAAACCCGGAAATGGAAGGCCAGATGATCCTCAACATGCTGGTCTCCCATCCCGGTACCGCGAATTTCATCGCATACAAATTGTGCCGGCACCTGGTTTCCGACAATCCGCCCCAGGAATTGGTCGAACGTGTGGCCGAGGTGTACATGAAAAGCAAGAGCGATCTGCCCTCGGTTTACAAGGCGATCGTGACGGACGAAGAGTTCTACAAGCCGCAATATTACCAAGCGAAATTCAAGCGGCCGTTCGAGTTCGTGGTCAGCGCGCTGCGTGTCACCAATGCCCAGATCGAAGATACGCGTGGCATTCACCGGGCGTTGAATTCGATGAGCGAGCCGCTCTACCAGTGTGAAGATCCGACCGGCTACTACGACCAGGCCGACGCTTGGCGCGATCCGGGCACGATGGCGCCCCGCTGGTTGTTTGCACTCAGCTTGGGCATGGAGCAGGTTTACGGCGTGCGAATTCCCGATTCCTATTGGGAAGGCCTCAAGCCAAACAACCCAGTGCAGTGGGTTGAAGTTCTCACCAAACGAATCCTGCCCGGCGGCCACACCGAAACGACCGAGGAAGCGCTGGACGCAATCGTTGCCAAATACGCACGGCAAAACCCAAGGCCAGAGCAACTGGGCCGCTACATCGTCGGCATCCTGCTCGGCTCACCGGAATTCCAACGACAGTAGTAAACGTCATTAACAAATGACGAATGACGAAAAACTATAATAAGGACTAAACCCATGAAACGTCGCACCTTTCTCCAAATGTCGGCCATCACGTCCGGCGCCGTTTGTTTTAACGTTGCTGGATTCCACGCCGCAGCTCGCGCTCAACAGCGGGCATTCGGTCCCGGAGACAACCCTGTTTTAATTGCCATTTACCTTCGCGGCGGGCAAGACCAGTTGAACACGGTCATTCCGCACAAGGACAAAAACTATTACGCCATTCGGCCTTCCTGCAACATTCCGGCGGACAAGTCCATCGAGCTGGACGACCAGTGGGCATTTCATCCGGCGATGACCGGGCTGAAAGAATGGTATGACAAAGGCAAGGTCGCCGCTGTGATCAACAGCGGCTCGCCGCACGGCACGCGCAGTCACTTCGATGCGCAGGACTTTATGGAATACGCTGCGCCTGGCAACCGCACGGTGCGCGACGGTTGGTTGAACCGTTACCTCGCCGCGACGGTGCCCGATGCCAACAAGGGCTACGGGCTGCCAGAGCTGCGCACTGTCGCGATGCAAGACCTGCTGCCGCGTTCCCTTCGTGGCCGCTATCCCGTTGTCGCCGTGCCGGGCAACCTCGCGGCACTGCAAGGTACCTTGGATTTGTTCGAGAACTTCTACGGCGGTGGTGAAAAGAAAGACCTCGCCGAGTTTTTGAAGCAATCGACGAACCTAAAAGGTATTGCCGCCGATCCGGTGATGACGTCCGGTCGTGAAACGGTCTACGGCCTAAGACGACTTCATCAGATCCTGGAAGGCCAAGAGACCGAAGACGTCGGCGACACGGCGTTTCAAGAATATCCGGGCGGACACTTTGCGGCCCGGTTACAAAAACTTGCCCGCGCGATCAAAGCGGGCGTGGGACTCGAAGTTGCCGCGACCGACGTCGGCGGTTGGGACCATCATGTTGGTCTCGGCTCGGATGACGGAGCGCTGAACCGCATGATGACGTTCCTTTCCGAAGGTCTGTCGGCATTCATGACCGATCTTGGCAAGGACCTCGATCGCACGATGATCGTGATGTGCACCGAGTTTGGCCGCAACGCCGAAGAAAACGGCAACGCCGGTTCGGACCACGGTCACGGCAGCGCGATGTGGCTGCTGGGCGGCAAATTGAACGGAGGCAAGATTTACGGAAAATGGACCGGGCTGCAAAAGAGCGTGCTGTATCAAAAGCGCGACCAGCCGGTGACGACCGACTTCCGTGACGTCTTTGCCGAAATCCTGCGCGGTCACATGCAGTTCGAAGTCCCGGATGGGTTCTTCCCGGATTACAAAGCGTCTGTCGACAGCCTGGGACTATTCGGCTAAGTACATTTCAAAACTCAGCTATCGTGTGCCAACTGCGTCGTGCCGTGTTCTGAATCCAGCAAGAGCTTGACACCCCAGACGGCCATCGACACAAAACTTGCCACCACGGCGGGGACCGTGTTCATCGGTTTTTTCCCCGGTTTTGTGTGGGGATGGTATAAGGTGTCGACGTTCAGTGGCTGGGATGGGTTTGCCAACTTGGCGGTCGTCTATGGCTTGCCTTATGCCGCAGGCTGCGTGACGCCGCTGATGTACCTCGCGTTGCGACTCGTCTGGGCGAGGCAGGAACGACTCTTCATCAGCATCTTTGCGGCGGCGGCGATTATCATTTACTACTGGTTCCGCCTGCCACCGGTCTTCGGTATGGGCGCACCAGCCTCGGCGATGATCGTCGACATTTCACCTTGGCTGCCTGCATGGTCGGCAGTGGCGTTGCGTTTGTGGTCTGGGGTTGGGATTACTTTTCTCCTCACGATGACTTTCTGAAGAATCATGAAATCTCTTTTCAAACAGTTGGCAGTCATCGCGATCTGGAGTCTCACGATCTATTTCGCTTGGCTGGCCGGCCCGTGGACAAGCGATAATTCAACGGGCGACGAGGAAGAGCACGATGCGATGTTTCACATGCACCAGCCGCTTCACGAAGGCGGCAAGGTGACCATTAAAGGCCAGCTTCATTTTGAAGTCGTCAGCGGTCCGGATGGCAATCATCGTCTCTGGCTGTCCAACGCGTTTCGCCAAGAGATCAGTCCGGAAGGTTATCGCGTGAAGCTACAGATCGAACCACTCCAAGGCAGACCCCAAGAAGTGGCTTTCGAGCAAGTCGGACGCACATTCGAATTGCAGGCAACGACAAAGCCGCTCCTAGGACAAGCCTGGCTCATTCTTTCGGGTCGCCTTGGCGATGCCGCCGCGTTTGACAACGTGAGACTTTTTTGGGACTACGACCTGGAATCAATTGGTGTCCGTCCGCCATTGGGACTCGATCCCATGCTGCCTCGGTCGCCCGGCAATCCGCTGACGCCGGACAAAGCCAAACTTGGCCGCGACCTGTTCTTTGACACGCAACTCAGCGCCGATGGCAGCATCTCGTGTGCAATGTGCCACAAGCCCGAATTTGCGTTCACAGACCGGCGTAGTGTCTCGACGGGAATTGCCGGACTTCAGGGCAACCGGAACGCGACATCCGTTTTGAATGTGGCGTACCTGCCGTTGATTGAATGGGATGGAGCAAGTCGAACGTTGGAACAGCAGGCGCGAATCCCGTTGTTCTCCGAGCACGAGATGGGCAACCAAAACGAAACGGACCTCGTCGCGAGGCTACGACCCGATTATGGAGCGCGTACGCAGGAAGTGTTTGGCGAACCGTTGTCGCTCGAGACCATCGCCAAGGCGCTGGCCTGCTATGAGCGAACACTGCTGTCGGGCAATTCCAGCTTTGACCGATTCGAAGCGGGAATGGTATCCGCCATGAACCAGTCCGCTCGACGCGGGCGATCGCTGTTCTTCGGAAAAGCGAACTGCGGAAATTGCCACGTGCCACCGCTATTCACGGATCACGACTTCCACAATCTTGGCGTCGGCTGGAGCGAGGATCCTGACGCTGACACGGGACGTTTTAAAGTCACGGGTGATTCGAGAGATCGTGGCAAGTTCCGAACACCCTCGCTGCGCGACGTCACTCGCACCGGCCCTTACATGCATGATGGTAGTGTGCCGACGCTCCGCCAGGTGCTCGCGTTTTACAGCCGAGGCGGTCGCCAAAATCCGAACCTTGATCCACTGATCAATCCACTCGTCCTTTCCCCAGAGGAAATCAATGACCTGCTCGCGTTCTTGAAGACGCTCGAAGGGCGACACGAGGGAATCACCGATGACGAATGATCTTTGGTTGAATTGGGCGCCGCCTCTGGCCCACGTCAGTTATGTCGTCGATCCAGAGAAACTCGAGGCCCTGTCCGGCAGTGACTGGGCGTATTTCTTGTCGCCGCTCTCCGACCCGTTCTATGTCACACTGATCGTCGTAACTTTGGTCGTTGTCGTGACGCTCTACGCAGCATGTGAACTGCTGCGACCATTGCGCACATTTTGCCGCGAGATTCACAACCGGCTTTTGATCCATCTGGAGTATGTGCCGTTGGCATTACGACTATCTTTGGGTGTGGCTTTGATCGTGGCGGGAGTGGGTGATGTGATCTTTGTGCCAAACGTTCCGGCTGGCGGAATTGGCGGGCTGGAAGTTGGCATCGGGTTTTGTTTGGTGTCTGGTTTCATGGTGCGAGCCAGTGGCGTCGCCGCGTTGTCGGTCTTCGTTTATGGCATGACACAAAGCCATGTTTTGCTAGGCACATTGGAATCGGCCGCAGCCGCATTACTGGTCATCGCTCATGGACCACATCGGCCCAGCACGGACAATGTTCTCGACATGGACCCTTTGGGCAAGTCGCTCAAACCGATGTGGGACAAAATCAGTGATCTAACGCCGGTCATCTTGCGGTTGTCACTGGGCACGACCTTGATCTGGCTGGCAATCACCGAAAAATTCTTCAATCCGCGCGTCTGCGAAGCGGTCGTCATCGACTACGACCTGATGTCGGTCATCCCGGTTAGCACGGCCATGTGGGTCTTCAGCGTCAGTGCGATCGAACTAGCCGTCGGCCTAATATTGGTGCTAGGCTTGTACACCAGAAGCTTTGCATTGATCGCCCTTGTCGTGCTGAGCCTGTCATTCTTCTATTTCAAAGAAGAAGTTGCCGGCCACGTGACATTCTTCGGAGCACTGATCGTGATCATCGTAACCGGCGCGGGCCGCTGGAGCATCGATTCGTTAATTGCCCGGGTCACCCGCAATGTGACGGGCACTGCGCAACCTTACGAAATCTAACAAGATAGGGTGGGGACTCTTGCCCGCCGTGTAATGGGGTGACGGCACGAGTGCCCGTCCCACATTCAACTTCTCAGCAAACGGCTTACTTCTCGGCAACGTTCGGATCGACGAGTGGCGGCATCTTGTAGCCTTCCATCTCAAGCAACGCATGAAGAGTTGACAGACGCGCGTAAGGAGATTTGAGCAGACGCCCAACCGTTGGGTTGCCACTACCAGTGAGTTCGCCCATTTTGGCTTGAACGGTTTTCACCACGTCAACTGCCTCCGCTATTTTCAATTCCTCGAACAACTTGCCTGCCGACGCAATCTCTTGAGAGAGTTCCGTAATGGCACGACGCTGGTCGGCTGTTGGAACACTGGACGAAGTCTTTTGCGTGGTTGGCGTTGTTTTCGATGCCACCACTTGCCGGCCAGTCTTCTTATCACCACTCAGAATGGTCGCAGCAGTGATCCAAACACTCGTTGCGTGAACGTATTTCTTCTGTCCGGGAATGTACCATCCTTCAAATTCGAGTTCGTCGCCGGCGCGAGCGAATCGATAATCGGAAATGTTGACCGTGATCTTTGCGTCCGCGGCCAGGTCGGCGGTGTAAGTCGTCTTGCCAGTTGTCACCGTCATCCGTCCGCCTTTGGCATTTCGCAGCATTCCTTTGACCACAAACGACGCAGTATTTTCCGGTTCTTCTTCTTTGGGTTTGGTGCCGACAAGGAATGATCCCTTCTTAGGCGCTTTGGCGACTCCGACGGGCGGAGCTGCCGCGACCGGGGCATTGGCCTTTTTCGTCAGATCCTCGCGCGACGAGAACACTTTCAATTTGGTAATCGGCTCCCGAGCCTTTCCCGACGGCTCCCCTTTGCGATTGGTCAAAAACAGGCCGGAAAACTCGACAGGCATTCCCGTTTGCAGCCAACTCGGTTCGGCTTCACCCTTCATGAAGACATCCTTGGGCACCGCCTCGACGCGGATGTACCACTCGTCGCCGCCGATGTTCTTGACGTGAAAGATTCCTTTCTCGATGGCTTTGATTTCGCCGGCGGAACTGACTTTCTCTTTCGGCAATTTCGGCTGGCCTTGAGCCGAGACTTGGGCGGACATCAACATGATTGCGAGGATCGCGACGACCCACGTGGTGAAACGGGAAGCAGACATGGTGTATACCTTTCGCGAAAGGCCAGAGAGCTGGTAGGAAATCGCGGGCATGAGGGAACTCGGTCCGAGGGATTGCAATTGGCCAACGACTTACTGCAATCGCCGTTCCATTTCGGCATGAAAGTTGAATGAAACTGGGCAGAAACCAGGTTGTGCGAAATCCCCGTTGATTTTCGTGGATGCTGCCCACCTGCACTACGAATTGAACCTGTTTTATCCAGACGAGCGCGCCCGCGCGCGCGGTTGCGCGCGCGAATGTGACCAATCACACGGCTTGTTCAAAAAATCGAATTGTCGAGCACTTTCAAACGACGTGGAACCACCATGAGTAAGTCAACTGGATTTTCAAGCACTGGGAGCCCTGGAAGCATCCGCACATCGCGAAGGTTCCTCGTTCTGCTAGTCGTGGATTTCTTATTTTCTTGTGAGCATTCTTGGGACAACTCAGAGGAACGAAGGGCGCAAAGAAAGTTGGGAATGATAATCTCTGCGCTCTTCGTTTCTCTGCGTTGCAAGAAACAGCATGTCCACTCAACGTTTTTTGGTTGCGGCCAAGGCCGCGCCGTTTAACGCCGAGCCGGAAGGCGAGAGCGATTCGATGCGCCCCTCACCTTTCCGGCTTGGCGTTAAGCGCTGCCGCTCGTGCCTTATTTAGTTCCACAAGATATCGGCCTGGCGATTTGTTGAAAGTATCGATCAGACTCTTGTCCGCAAGCCGGATCAGTTGATTGGCAACGACATAGTCCACGCTGTCGTGACCAAGCGGCTTGCCGCTGCACTTTGCCAGAGAATAAGTTGGTTTTTGTTTCGCGGTAACGGCGCGGTCGAGTTTTTCGAAATATTTTCCAGGCGATTTGTCGACAAGGTCCCGGCATTTCCCACTGCACAAGCGAAAGAGGCGATTGCGACAGACATGGTTGATCGTGCCAAAGCCAGGGGCGAATTCCAACAGCGGAGCATCGTCGACAACGCACTTCTTCAACGGATAGTGCTGCATTTGCTGCGCGATGAGCTGCTTTTCGATTTTCTCGTTCCATCGTAATCGTTGCTCAAAGTATTTTTCGACGCACTCTTCACAACAGACGCGGATCTGTTGACCTTCGTCGCCAATCACTTTGGACTTGTAGTTCAATTGTGTTTCGAGGATCACGCAATCTGCCAGTGGATATGGGTCGCCGACCTCGGTGTCGGCCGGTTCGTCCGCAGAGGAACGAGCGATCATGATTGCCGCGATGATCGCGGCCGTCCAAAGCTGGGACCACCAGGACTTCGGCTTTTCGGACGGCGCATCCGGTTGATCGCACCATTGGCCTATAATCTGGTCGCCTGTCAGCTCGACCCAACCCATGCGGATGACCTCTTCGGGACACGCCTTCATACAATACCCTTCGCCGCCACACTGAAAAGGGCGCTCAAGGGTGGCGAATTCCCAGACATCCATTTCAAGGCAGCAATGTTCGCACGCTTCGACGCAGTTTCGGCAACCGGTACAAGCATCACGGTTGATCACAGGCAGCCATTTGTAAGGCATGATTGTCTTTCTGTGGGACGAACTTCTAATCCGTCTGCGAACAACTCCCAAAGGACGGATTGAAAATCCGTCATGTGGTTGCTTCGGACGTGAAACCATGCGATCGCTAGTCGCCATCTTCGAGAACGAAATCTTGCCAGACGGTGATTGCCTTCTTGCCGCCTTCGTCGTGCAAGGCTCCGTTCCAAATGGCGAAGGCGATTGACACCGTGTCTCCTGGCTCAAGTTTGATGAAATTCTCGTCCTCGAATTGCATCGGTCCCGAAAGCACCATCGTCCAGCGATCGTCTTTCCACTGCGCCTGCGCTTTGGCCTTGCGTACCCTCGGTATTTGAAACGTAACCGTGCCCGAACCGACGAACGTCCGCACCGTTTCGTTAGTATCTCGTTCCCACGGCAAGGGCGGAATGCCACCCGGTTGATCCGCGGTGAATCCTTCAACCTCGGTCGATGAGTCACCCGTGTCGCCGGACGCTTTGTTGTCTGCGCGCCAGTACCACACTTCGACCGGCGAAGGACTCCCCAATCCAATGAACGGCTCTTCGTCGCCGCGATACAATTCCAGCGCCGCCCCATCCATCGTCGCTTTGCTCTCCGGATCGCTGCCGTCATTGTGTGTCGTGTCACGCCATGCTAATCGCAGCGCGACATTCTTTCCGTCGTGGACCGCTTGGATCTCCAGGTCCGGGTCGGCTCCGTTGCGCCACCACAGTGGCGTCATGCGCAACTGAATCGGTTTGACATCCGCCCAGAGCGCCGCGTCAAATGACTCCGGCGACACTTCGACGTGTTTGACGATGAGCTTTTCTCTCCGCAAAATGGCTCGCTGTCGCAAATCTTCATTCGACATAGAAAGAACAAAGTGCGTAATATCCATCATCCGCTCGGGCGAGAGCGTGTCGCGTGAACTAGGCATTGGCGTTCCCGGCATTCCCAGCGCAATGCGCAGGTACACCGACGCCGGATCGTGATCACCTTTGAAGATGCCACGCGTAAAATCCCGTGGCTTGGTCGGCAACCCATGGTCGTCGATCATTTGTTTTCGGCCATCGCCGCGACCTTCGTTGCCGTGGCACATGTGACAACTTTGCTTGAAGTACAAGAACTTGCCGCGGGCGAGAGTTTCTTCGTCCGGTTCGCCGATCTTGGGAATCTTGACCGCCTGCCCAGATTCCAGACGTTCTTGCAGAAACGCCGCCACACCCTTTTCTTCTGGCTCCTCTTCGTCCACCTCGCCGCCTTCTTCTTTCTCGGCCGTTGCGAAGAACAAGCGGCGAAGCCCTGCCTCCCGTAGACGAAGTACTTCCTCGGCGAGCAGCTTTCGTTCACGCTTGGACAAGTGTGACCAAGGCAACATTCCCGAACCCGGCATCCCGCGCGAGATTGCCTTTTCGACATCTTCTAAAGTTGGATTGCGTTTCTCCGAACTGATCAGACGAAACTGGTCTCCACCAAAATCTCGTGGCTTGGGAAACAACAACCACGAGGCGTACCCTTGGCCATCGCCATCGACGCCGTGACAACCAACACAATGACGTTCGTAAAGCTCCCGCCGCTCCGTGGCGATTTTCTCTTCGCGGTTATCCCTTTGCGATGTGTTGACGTGATTTGGGTCTTTCGGTTTGTCGTTGGACGACACCGGCTCGTTTGTTTGACAACCGATCGCGAAGACGGTGCACAAGATGGTTGCAACAACGCGGAGCAATCGGATTGCACTTTGCCGGTCAACGCCGAGCGATAGGTCCTGGTGCATCATCTATTTTCTCCGTCCGGTTCTCGGCTTGATTCGTGTGTGTGTTGTCAGTCGGCTTGCAGCCATTGGTAGGTCCATAACGGGTTACCACACGGTTGGCACTGATCTTCATTGTCCAACGGCCGGCCGTGGCAGTGTGGACAATCGGCGATGGCAGGTAGGTAGGACAACTGGTCGTTTCGCAACTCAGCCGCCCGCAAGGAATCTTGAAATGCCGTTGCCGTGACGATGCTGACGGCCAAAGGAAACAACGGATACAACACCAGCGGCGCGCGGCCGGCCTCGGGAAACGTCCGCGCCAAGTTGCTTGCGAAGGCGAGCCGCCGGTCATCGGAATCGAGATCGAGGTAGTGCGAAAGGAGCATCGCCGCTTTTCGAATATTCCTCCAATGCTCGCCCAGTCGCAATCGTGCCAGCCAATTCAGATACCAATCGTCATCGATTGCGGCATAGCCGCTTCGTTTGACTTCATCGACGGACTGCGCGATTTGAAAAAGTTCGATTTCGATTTCTGCATGGCGCTGGCTCTTTTCTTCGGACACCGGGGCCAACATCGAATCCATCCCAAACGCCCGCTGCACGTCGTCGTGAACGCGAGTAAACATCGTGTTCCGCAACACGGTCATGCCCGTCGCCAGGCTTTGCGTCACCACCATGCCGTCACTTCGCTGCTCGTGTCGGTCAAGTTCGCCGGCAGCTTCGCTTCGTCGTACAGCGCACTTTGCGAGTTCCATGACAGCACCATTCCTAGAAAAGAAAAATTACAAGATAAAAAGAAAACGTCGCCGAACCGTTGGACGTAAAACTCGAACCGATGCAAGGTTGGCGAGGTCCGGCACAGCCGTGCAGCGATTTCGGGTCGACGACGTCATAGCTGGGGATTGTTTGAACATTCCCTCGACAAGAGTTGTGGTATTGCGATAGGCGCCTCTCCTTGTTCAATGAGTCTTTACGTGCCAGATATACAGGTCGCGTTGCACGCAGGTGCAATTAGCGCGCCGTTTCTCACCATGGATGCATAACGGCTCGAACATTGGGTGCGCGCGGCACAAGTCATGTCGTGCACACAATTCACGCGCACAGCAGCCCGGTGCGCTGCCGCGCAAATTAAAGCGTAAGTCTTGAAATTGCACACTTTTGAATGGGAACGGTTTTGGCCGAAGGCCAAATTCACGTGAATCGGCCGTGCTTTTGTGTGGCTACGATCGCACACCGCGCGCGCGAATCGTCACGGTGTACTTTGGACGGAAACTCGCCGAATCCACCTACGAAGGAATCGCAAAGCAAAACTCGCTGCCACGACCCTTCTCGGATTCAACCCAGATTCGACCGCCGTGCAATTCGACGATCTTACGGCATGTGGTCAGGCCGATTCCTGTTCCGAAGATTTTCGAATCGCTGTGCAAGCCGTGCTTCGTGCACCCTACAAATGATCGTCGCGTAGGTTGTCTGGCACTTCGGACCAGTTTCTCCAGACGCGTCCGCTCGTTGCCAACCGCCGCAGTTCGAGACTGCCTTTATCCACAACGACCACCAATCGCTTCAGCATCCCCGTGGCCAACAAGATGTAGTTGGTCGAAGTCTCGGACATCCGCCAATTTCGCCAGCGATCAAGTCCGGGATATTCCGCGAAGATGCGCACCAATCGCGGTTCGTCCTTGGTCACCCGCTTGACCGAGCGGCAAGCGACGCAACAGCCACTTTCGATCGACGTTGGATTCACACGATCGCTGCACATCGAACATTCGGCCAGTGCCGATTCCAGCACGCGTGTCCCCGTGACCGGGCAATCCGCGAGATACTTTGGCAACACACATTGTCCGGTTGCCGTACACGTCTCCAAATCCTCGGGCAGCACGCGACGGCCCGATTTTCCGCATGCGACAATCACATCCGCAACCGTGATTCGGCCATCGTCGGTCGCCACAATCTCGTAAGACTCTTTGCCCGTGTAGCTGCAGCGAAATGGCGGTGGCCGTTCCAACCCGTCGGCCAACATTTGGGCCCATCCCGTAAATGCCAACTCCGCCGTCTTCTCGCCGATTTGAAAAACCAGCTTGCCTGTGGCGAATTTACACCAAATCACCGTTCGCGCGACAATGTCGACGGCCGCCCGTCCTAACGATTCCGCTGCCAGTTTCTGTCCCGCCTCGTTCCACTTTTGAATCAACGCCTCGGATGGCTTGCGAGTGAGACGATCCGCCGGTTGGATGTCGTCCAGCCGCAATGCGCTGACCAACAGCGGATCGACCACCGCGGCCTGTTCGTCGAGCAACACGTGCGCCAAGTTCAACTTCGGATCTCCGTCCGACGTTCCATAGCGATAGGTCAACCGGAAAAACGCCCGGTCCTCCAAGCTACAGCCGCCCAGTTGAACGCGGCCATCCGCAACTTGATACGCGTCGTACAGCTTCGGTGTCAAATCGTGTACGCGATCCGACGCTTGTCGCGGCATCGCGTAAAGCGTCCGGTCGTCAGCGTTCAGCCGACTGACCAACCACTCGAACAGCGGCGAGATCGGCGTAATCGTCTCCGCGTCGTGGTGGCTCTCCGAGACCCGACCGTCAGGATTCGGAGTTTCAGCACCAGATTGGCCGTTGTCCGAAGTAAAGCAAAAGCGAACCACTTCGGCATCCGCTAAGTTGCCCTCTTCGTCCTCGGGCAGTTGAAATGAAAACTCGCCTGTTTCGTCTTCGTGGACGTCAAGCTTCAGTGACTCCAGCGCAAACAGCGTAAACTCGCGCGCACGCTCAGCGGCTGCATCCAAGGATCGTTCGTTCGCGGGTTCGTTCACAGATGAGAAGAGAGGAAGTGAGGACCGTGTCAACCAGTTTTGCAGCCAAGCTTCTGAAGGCTTCTGAGACATCGGAAGTTTCATTCCGATATCTTTCCAATCCCAATAACATAATCGTTGCCACTTTCCCAGCGAACTTCAATATCCAAATCCATAAACATTTTGACAACTTCGAGATGCGTCGTCGTATATTTGGACAATTGCGAAGTGAAAAATTGCAGTCATCCGTGGCTCTGGTGGTAGGAACGTCGGTTTCTTGATATTGTGACCTCCCCTCGATGATCGGACACGGACGGGCGAGGACGCCCATCTTACCGCAGCACGGGACGGCGCCCTCATGTTAACACCTGATCAAATCCTCGGCCCCGACGGGCGGCTCGCGGCTCGGCTTGCTGGTTATGAATTTCGTAAGCAGCAGCTTGAGATGGCCGATGCGGTGGCGGTTTCGATTGCCGATGGACAGCATTTGGTTGTCGAAGCTGGGACCGGCGTTGGCAAGAGTTTTGCTTATCTTGTGCCGGCAATCCTCGCGGCGACGGATCCAGTGGATGAAGACCAGCGCCCGCCGCGGATCGTCGTATCAACTCACACGATCGCTCTGCAAGAACAATTGATCAACAAAGATATTCCGTTTTTGAACAGCGTGATTCCCCGCGAGTTCACGGCCGTGCTGGTCAAAGGACGCAGCAACTATCTCAGCCTGCGGCGCCTCGAACGTGCCGGCGGGCGAGCCACCAGCACATTCCAATCGGAAGAAGAATTCGATCATCTTCGTCAAATCCAATCATGGTCCAAGTCAACGAACGATGGTTCGCTCAGTGATCTCGACTTCCGCCCGGCACACACTATTTGGGACGAAGCCAAGAGCGACAGTGGCAATTGCCGTGGTCGCAAGTGTCCGACGTTTAACAAGTGTTTTTATTACCTCGCGCGACGCCGAGCCCAACACGCGCAGATCCTGGTCGTCAACCACGCGCTGTTTTTCAGCGACTTGTCGTTGCGGCGGTTGGGTGTGAATCTGATCCCTGACTACGACGCCGTGATCTTGGACGAAGCGCACACGATCGAGTCGGTGGCCAGCGACCATTTGGGGCTCGGCGTCACGTCGGGGCAAATCGACTATGTGCTGAACAAGTTGTACAACGACCGCACGAACAAGGGGCTGCTCGTGCATCACAAACTGGGTGAAGCACAACGTGCGGTCGTTGACTGTCACTATCGCGCCGAGGAGTTCTTTGGGGACATCGCGGGCTGGCACGCTCGACAAGAAAACTCAACCGGCCGCGTCCGCCAGGCGGGAATCGTCGCCAACAATCTCACTCCGGCGCTCGCCAAGTTGGCCAAGATCGTCAAGCACTTTGGTGACAAGCTGGACGACGAAAATGAGCGGCAGGATTTCATCTCGGCACACGATCGGCTGGTCGTCCTGGCCGACGAGATCGAAGTGTGGCGCGGACAAGATCTCGAAGACGCGGTCTATTGGATCGATTCCAACACCAACTGGCGCGGCAAACCGCGCGTGAAACTCGCCGCCGCTCCGATCGACGTCGGTCCGGCGCTGCGTGAACATCTGTTCGACAAGACACGCTCGGTCGTTTTGACCAGCGCCACGTTGTCGGTCGGCAAGAGAGGTTCGTTTGACTTCTTTCAGTCGCGAATTGGTTTGACGCAATGCGAGTCGCTCCAACTGGGCAGCCCGTTTGATTTTCGCGACCAGGCGAAGCTCATCCTGGTCCGTGGCATGCCGGATCCCAGCCGTGAGAAAATGAAATTCGAGCAACGATGCGCCGACATGGTCAAGCGCTACGTCGCACAGACTGACGGCCACGCATTTGTATTGTTCACCAGCTACGATTTGCTGAGACGAACTGCGACGGACCTGACGCGCTGGTTAACCGAACAAGGGCTTGGCCTGTACTCTCAAGCCGACGGCACGCCGCGCCACCAGATGCTGGAACGATTCAAAGCAAATCCGCGAGCGGTGCTGATGGGCACGGACAGTTTCTGGCAGGGAGTCGATGTTCCAGGCGAAGCGTTGCAGAACGTGATCATCACGAAATTGCCCTTCGCCGTGCCCGACCAACCGCTGCTGGAAGCCCGGCTTGAATCAATCCGAGCGGCGGGCGGCAATCCGTTCATGGACTACCAATTGCCGGCCGCGATTATCAAATTCCGCCAAGGATTCGGCCGTTTGATCCGCACGCAAGAAGACCATGGCATCGTCGTGGTGCTTGACCCCCGTGTCCGGACGAAACCCTATGGGCGGATGTTCGTCGATTCGCTACCCGATTGCGAAGTTGTCGAAGAAACGGTGGACGGCGAAGCGATCGAAGTGTTCTAGCAACCGCATGGAAATGTAATTGTCTCCAACCCGTCCGGTATCGCAAAAACATCATCGCGATTCGAATAACTCGCCCATCCACTTCGCGTCCTCGTCCGAAAGTAGTGGATTGAGCGGGCGCTGGTAGTCAATCGATAAATCGTAGCGGGCGCGATCGTACACTGTCGTGAATGCGATTTGCAGATCGAACGGCACGTCGCACTCATCCGGTCGCAACGGAATGGCAATGGTGGGCATCTTCTGCCGGATCGTCCACGGATAAACCTCGGTCTGTTGTTTACTGGTTCTGCTGGCGAGTATCAAATAATCACTACTTGGCAGCGTGCCGTGGCTTAACAATCGCGACCCACTTCGGAGCAAATCCATTTCAACTAAATTCGCGCGGCTCGCCAAAGCCTGTTGTCTCCATGCCAGGTAGGATTCGTTGCCTGATTCCTTCTCTGTGGGAGTGATGATTCGCAACGCAGTCACCGTTTGCTTCGTCGCGCAGTTGCGGATCACAAGATGCCTCGCCTGTTGCGCCGCATGATCAGAATTCGAGTCCTTCGCGATTCGCACAACATTGTCCGGCGCAACTTGTTGCCCTAGCAATTCAGCGATTACCACGTTAATCGATGCGTAGAAATCGTTCCATTCTTGGTCTTCGATAAATGGGTCCATGCCCGGAAATGGGGAAGGCATTTTTTGACTCGTAAGGAGATCGTTCACGAGCAACGGTTGTTACTGATCGGATTGTATTTATACTTTAACGCGTTCGGTCAAACCGAGGTAATAGAGAAGTTTCCGTTTTGAGGAGTTTGTGATGAGAAAGTTCATTGTAGCACATTTGGTTAGCGTGATATTTTTGGCCACGGGATCCGTGATTTGTGCCGAAGACGGCTGGGTGTCGCTGTTTGACGGCAAGTCGTTGGACGGCTGGATCCAAAAGAATGGCACAGCAAAGTATGAAGTGAAGGACGGCACGGTCCATGGCACGACCAACGAAGGCAGCCCGAATTCGTTTCTTTGCACGAAGAAACTGTACGGTGATTTTGAACTCGAATTTGAGGTCAAAGTTCACGACAAACTTAATTCCGGTGTTCAGATTCGTTCGCAAACGAAACCGACCAACGACGGGTCGTTTGGTCGAGTCAACGGTCCGCAAGTGGAAATCGAAGCTGGTCCCGCCGAAGCTGGCTATGTCTATGGCGAAGCAACCGGCCGCGGTTGGCTCACGCCCAAGGAACGATTGATTCCTCATAAACATTTCAAAAACGGCCAGTGGAACAAATTTCGTGTGGTTGCCAAAGGACCCAGAATTCAAACGTGGATCAACGGCGAGCCGATCGAAGACTTGACCGACGAACCGATTTACAAGACGCATCCCAAAGGATTCATTGGTCTGCAAGTCCACGGAATCAGAAAAGGCAGCGGCCCTTACGATGTGGCGTGGCGAAACATTCGCCTTCGTGAAATTCAGTAGTCAGCGAGCAAACGTCGCACGAAAAAACCTCCGAAGTTTCCGAAACTTCGGAGGTTTCTCTTTTGCACTCCAGCGGAAATCATTCCGTGGCTTCACCGGAAGATTCTTCGACTTCCGCCGAGCCGCCATCTCCAGCAACGGCGACAACGGCTTCTTCCTCTTTTTCTTCCTCTTCCAATTCGCCCGTGAATTTGAGATTCTTGATCTTGCCATCGTCGTTACGGTCGACGACAACCCGGATCTTGTTCATGCCTTGGAATTCGCCTTGAAGCAGGTTCTCGGACAACGGATCTTCGACGAAGTTTTCGATGGCACGTCGAAGCGGACGAGCACCGAAGTCGAGATTGGAACCCTTTTTGATCAAGAATTCTTTCGCATCGTTGGACAATTCTAGCGCATAGCCACGCTCTTCGAGTCGCTCGCGGACCTTCGATAGCTCCAAATCAATGACCAGTTTCAGATCCAATGTCGTCAGATGGCGGAATACGATGACATCGTCCAGACGATTGAGAAATTCGGGCCGGAAGTATTTCTCGATCTGTTCCTGGACACGATCCTTCATCGACTCGTAGGACGCATCATCCGAAGTGGCGGTGGGCAGACCGAAGGCCGATTCGTTCTTGATCGCTTCGGCACCGGCATTCGTGGTCATGATCATGATCACGTTGCGGAAGTCGACGTTGCGACCGAAGCTGTCGGTCAAGCGGCCTTCTTCCATGACTTGCAACAACATGTTGAAGCAGTCCGGATGTGCCTTTTCGATTTCGTCGAGCAATACGACGGCATAGGGACGGCGACGAATCTTCTCAGTCAACTGGCCGCCTTCCTCGTAGCCAACGTAGCCGGGAGGGGCACCGATCAAGCGGCTAACATTGTGCTTTTCCATGTACTCGCTCATGTCGATCTGAACAAGTGCGTCGTCGTCGCCGAACATAAACTCAGCGAGCGCTTTGGCGAGCAACGTTTTGCCAACGCCCGTGGGCCCCGCGAAAATGAATGAACCCATGGGACGCTTGGGGTCTTTCAAACCACTGCGACTACGTCGAACGGCTTTGGAGATGGCCTTGATCGCTTCGTCCTGGCTGATCACGCGGTTGTGCAGATCCTTTTCCATCTGCATCAGCCGCATGCTGTCTTCGGTCGACAATCGCGTGAGTGGAATGCCGGTCATCTTCGAAACGACTTCGGCAATGATTTCTTCGTCCACAACGCCTTCATTTTCACGAGACTTATCACGCCATTCCTTGGTGATCTTCTCTTTTTTCTTCTTCAACTTGTCGGCTTTGTCACGCAACGACGCGGCCTTTTCGAAGTCTTGATTCGCGACTGCTTCTTCCTTTTCCTTGTTCAATCGCTCGACTTCTTCGTCGATTTCTTTTAAGTCGGGCGGACGGGTCATCGTGCGGAGCCTCACCCGTGCACCGGATTCGTCGATCACGTCGATGGCTTTGTCCGGCAAGCAGCGACCGGTGATGTAACGGCCGGACAGTTCCACCGCGGAATCCAGTGCATCATCGGTGATCTGCACACGGTGATGATCTTCATAACGCTCGCGAAGTCCTTTGAGGATTTCGACGGTTTCTTTCATCGAGGTCGGTTCAACGATGATTTCCTGGAATCGTCGAGCGAGAGCGTTATCTTTTTCGATGTACTTGCGGTATTCGTCCAGTGTTGTGGCACCGATGCATTGAATCTCGCCGCGGGACAAAGCTGGCTTGAGCACGTTGGCCGCGTCGATCGCACCCTCAGCACCGCCAGCTCCGACCAGCGTGTGCAGCTCGTCGATAAACAGAATTGTGTTTTTGGCACGTCGGACTTCGTTCATCACGGCCTTGATGCGTTCCTCGAACTGGCCGCGATATTTTGTGCCGGCAACCATCATGGCCAAGTCGAGGACGACGATCCGTTTATCGGCCAACAATTCCGGTACGTTGCCACCGATGACTCGTTGAGCAAATCCCTCGACGATGGCCGTCTTGCCAACGCCTGCTTCGCCCAACAGCACGGGGTTGTTCTTGGTTCGACGGCAAAGAATCTGCAATGCCCGTTCGATTTCTCGTTCACGGCCGATCACTGGATCGAGCTTCTTTTGACGAGCGAGTTCGGTCAAGTCGCGGCCAAAACTATCCAGAGCCGGCGTCTTCGATTTGCCGCTCTTGCCGCTGCGACCTTCTCGTCCTTCGCCACCTTCGAGATCCGTGCCGCCACGTTCGCCGCCTTCGCCACCTTCGAGCCCGTGGCCCAGCAGGTTCAAGACTTCCTCGCGAACTTCTTCAAGCTTCAGGCCAAGATTCATCAGCACTTGCGCCGCGACACCTTCCTGTTCGCGAAGCAAGCCCAGCAAAATGTGCTCGGTGCCGACGTAGTTGTGATTCAGGTTGCGAGCCTCTTCCATCGAGTATTCAATGACCTTCTTGGCTCGCGGGGTTTGCGGCAGTTTGCCCATCGTGACCATTTCAGGCCCGCTTTGGACGAGCTTCTCGACTTCGAGACGGATCTTGCGCAGATCCACGTCCAAGTTCTTCAAGACGTTGGCGGCAACTCCGCTGCCTTCTTTGACCAAGCCCAACAGGATGTGCTCAGTACCAATGTACTCGTGGTTGAATCTTTGCGCTTCCTGATTCGCAAGTTGCATGACTTTTCGTGCGCGGTCAGTAAATCGTTCGTACATGGTATCTCCCCCTGGGACCAAAGGTTGTCACCGTCGGTCGAGGTTTGGGATTCATTTCCTAGTTGATTGTTTGTTTTCCTCGTTTAACGGCAAGCCGAAGGCGACTGCGTTTCTTCAACCCAAAACGCAGTCGCCTTCGGCTTGCCGTTAAACGAATTTAGATTACGCCGCCTTGGCAAAGTCGGGTGGAATCGCTCCTTCGCTCGCAGGCTCCGTTTCGTCGTCAACCACATCGTCCTCAAGTTCAGCGGGTTGGGCAAGGCGGGCCAGCAACTGTTGTTCGCGGTGGATTTCCAAATACCACTTGTTGCTGCCGGGTTGACGTTGCAACGTTTTGAGCTGCTGTTGCGCTTCGTCGAATCGATTTGTGTGACGAAACAAAGTTGCCAGCATCAAATGTGCATCAACATCTTCCGGATTGATCCGCAAAATGCGGCGAACCAACGCTTCGACCTCAATCCAATGGCCGCATAAGTACTCCGTCTGGGCTTCGAGAAACAAGTCCTCGGTCTCAGACGAGTCAAATTCAGATGAACTGAGTTGGGGCAAATTCCAGTAACTTCGCCAAGCGGCAACGAACCAGACAATTCCAATCACAGGCCAAGTCAGGCTCGGCAACTGGAATCCCAACCAATCCGTCCAAACAAAACAACTAATCAATGCAACATTCAAACACACCGCGAAGACAATCGCCGCCAGGAGCCCACTCCAATCACCTCGCAACCAAAGCCGGGCGAGACCGGGCCACAGACACAGCCATTTCTCCGTTAAACGCATTGATGCTTGCTCCAGCTACATTCCTTCGTAGCGACGTAGGGTGTGTGGAACACATCAATTTCAATGCCAATTGGTTGGTGCGTTTCACACACCCTACTGTTGCTTCGGAATTGTAACCCGCAGTTAAAGGCGGAGCAAGGCAAGTTAAAGCCAGTATTGAGTTTAGGTTAAGTGCGGTTCTCCGGTTTGTGTTGTTTGATTGGGTTCGTCTTTGGGTAGTCACGAGTGTTGAACCGATGGTTCGCTTTGGCAGTCATACAGTCTGCGACCACGACGGTCGCAGGTGATCGCACAATATGTACCATTCTACGTTTGGCAAGAGAAAAATACCGTCATGGAATCGCCGGACTTGGGGTCAGCATTTGACTTACACCAAATTGAGTTTTTTTAAGGAACGTTATTCGCAAGCTCGTGGCAATTGTCACTGAGATGCCAATATGACAGATTGGAGACATGGATTCCGCACGGGAAATCACTGACGCAATGCGAATTATCGATGCAAACTTCAACCGCGCGTCGGAAGGGTTGCGCGTGATCGAAGAGTACCTGCGATTCGTTCTGGATGACTCACATTTGACGTCGATCTGCAAGCACTTACGCCATCAGTTGGCCGAAGCTTCGTCACAAAACCCAATTGACCGGCGTACGGCGGCCCGCGACACGCAGACCGACGTTGGCACAGAAATCTCGACACCTGGAGAGGTCTCACGGCCATCAAACGCATCCGTTGCTCAAGCAAGCATCAAGCGCGTGCAGCAAGCATTGCGTTGCCTGGAAGAGTATTCCAAGACGATCGACTCCAATACGTCAGCCGCGTTTGAGGCAATTCGGTACGAAAGTTACACGCTCGAAAAAGCGATTCAATCGACGGAGACCGGTCGATCACGATTAGACGGGCGGACGTTGTATGTTTTGGCGGACGGAGCGAAGTCTCTTGAAGCGTTCCGTCAGCGAAACAAGGATCTGTTCGACGCTGGTGTCCGCATCATGCAACTGCGTGACAAGTCATTGGCCGATCGCGATTTGCTGGAACGTGCCAACTTGCTACGCGAGCAAACACGCAACACGGACACGATGTTCGTTATGAATGACCGGCCTGATCTCGCCGTGTTGTCGCGGGCCGACGGAATTCATGTCGGCCAGGAAGAACTTTCCGTCAAAGACGTGCGAAGAATCGTCGGGCCGACAATGTTGATCGGAGTTTCCACGCATTCGATCCAACAGGCACGGCAGGCCGTGTTGGACGGAGCCAACTACATCGGTGTCGGTCCGACCTTTCCATCGAACACCAAACAGTTCGATCAGTTCACCGGCATCGAACTCTTGACGCAAGTCAGCAGCGAGATCTCGTTGCCAGCGTTTGCTATCGGCGGAATCAACGGCGAGAACCTTTCGCAAGTTATCGGCAGCGGTTTTTGCAGAATTGCTGTGAGTCACGCCGTGACGAGCGCAGTGGATCCCGCCAGTGCCGTTAGAGAATTGCTTTCGAGTCTTAGTGATTCAACGCATGTTTGACAAGCATTTCCATCTCCACTTCGACACCACGGTGATAGCCCTGCCAGATGGCTGCGATTTTTCCCCGGCGATCGAGCAGCACGGTCGTGGGAAAACCAAATTCTTCGATGCCCGCGACTTCTCCAAGTTCCGTTCGGCTGACCCACTGCACGTCGAGATAAGTGTCAACGTTGGCATTCACTTGCTTGAGAGACTTTTCGGTTGAATCGCGCAACGATTCGACATCACGATCCAGTCCACCGTTGCACGACACGGAAATCAACTGGAATTCGTCACGCGATTGAAAACGCTCACGCAATTCCATGATGTGCGGAAATTCCCTGCGACAGGGCGCACACCACGTTCCCCAATAGTTGACCAGGACGACTTTGCCTTGCAGCGACTCGGACGTTTCCGCCGTCTCGGCCCCCGTTAGCGGTTGAAACGATTGCTTCGTCAGCGCCTTGCCGACGCCGGCATGATTCGGTCCGTCGGGTCCCACGGGCCGGGGACGAATCAGAGCGTAAACGACGACAAAACAAACGAGGATCAGCAACAGATTTTGCAGACTCCCGAGCGAATTGGATCGCTGTCGGGATTGCTCATCCGATTGGTTCATCGCCAATGCCTACTTTCTGTTGTGTACCATTCGCGCTTCGCGGTTTACGATAGTAGGTGAACGCACTTGTCAAACCCATCCATCGTTATCCCACTGCTGCTCGGATTCCATCCATGTTAGTCGTTATGCAAACTCACGCGACCCCGGAACAAGTCCAGCAGGTGGTCGATAAGATCAGCGACCTGGGTTTGACCCCACATCCATTGCCAGGCGCCACGCGTACTGCAATCGGAATCACAGGCAACGTCGATGCCGTCGATCCCGCTCGGTTGGAAGGACTCACCGGCGTCCATGAATTGCTCCGCGTAACCAAACCATACAAGTTGGCCAGCCGCGAAATGCATCCCGACGACTCGGTTGTCAAGTTGCCGCAAGCTGCTTTCCGCGCCGACACCTTTCCGATTGTTGCCGGTCCCTGTTCGGTTGAAAACGAGAGCATGGTTTTGCAAACGGCCGAATTCCTCGTCAGCCGCGGCATTCATCTGATGCGGGCCGGGGCATTCAAACCACGTACGAGTCCGTACAGCTTCCAAGGCATGGAACACCAAGGTTTGGAGATTCTCGTCAAGGCGCGCGAGGCGACGGGAATCGGTATCGTCACCGAGGTGATGGAGTCCGAGCAAGTTTCGGCCGTTGAGGAAGCGGCCGACATGCTGCAAATCGGCACCCGGAACATGCAGAATTTTCCGCTGCTCAAACGTGTCTCACGAGCCAGCAAACCCGTACTGCTCAAACGCGGCATGTCCGCCACGCTCGACGAATGGTTGATGGCGGGCGAGTATGTCTTGTCGGGCGGCAATCGCGGCGTGGTTTTTTGCGAACGAGGAGTGCGAACGTTCGCTGATCACACACGCAACACGTTGGACCTTTCGATCGTACCGCCGGTCAAAAAACTTTCGCACCTGCCGATCATCGTCGATCCCAGTCACGGCACTGGCAAACGCGATTTTGTCATGCCCATGGCGTTGGCCGGACTCGCCAGCGGTGCGGATGGGCTCATGATCGAGATCCATCCGGACCCTGACCAGGCGTTGTCGGACGGCGCACAGTCGTTGAATTTCGACCAATTCGACGAGTTGCTCGATCGAGTCAACGAATTGGCTAGCGTGTTTGGACGCAAGGTTGTTTAGCTCCAAGAATAGCTCGTTTAACGGCAAGCCGAAGGATCATGAAATGCTCGAAGTCGAACAGAAGTTCCACGCCGATGAATTCGAGGCGATCGAATCGGCAGTAACCGAGTTGGGTGCGTTGATCGAGCCGGCCATCACACAAGTCGACCGATACTTTGCCCACCCATCTCGCGATTTTGCTCAAACCGACGAAGCCTTTCGAATTCGTCGTGTGGGCGAGACAAATTGTGTGACGTACAAGGGTCCGAAAATCGACTCGGACACAAAGACGCGCCGTGAGATTGAGCTGCCGATGCCGGACGGCGAAGCGACTACGGAGCAATACACCGAATTGTTTCAATCTCTAGGATTCACAGTTGTTGCAGAAGTTTTCAAACAACGCCGCCGCGCGAATTTCACCTGGCATAACCAAAAGGTGGAAATTGTGTTCGACGTAGTGAAAGACGTGGGACAATTCGTTGAAATTGAACTTTCGGCGGACGAATCTACTCTGGAATCAGCAAAGTCGTGTCTT
>CAYFJO010000063.1:27626-35678 GCA_964343305.1 uncultured Pirellulaceae bacterium
GGTCCTGTCATCGCCGGACTTCACAGCCCCGTTTGGTGATGAAGAATTGACGACTTGGATGTTTTACGGGACTAAGAATTACGAATTGAGTTTTTCAACACTTAACTCAGTCAATTTGACGTAAACCACAGTGACGCTTCGAATTGCGCAGAAATCGAACGTATCTTGCGATGATTGTTGCTCAATCTGATGATAGGACAACAAAAGCTTCGATCGAACAAGTTTTGGAGCTCAACTGTAGCCAATGTCATCACGTGTGTTGTGCACCACATTGAGCGCCCGTAGACTAACTTCACGCGTACCGTCTGCCTGTCCTGTCAACGGAAAACGCCAAAACGTTGCCGTCATGTCTAATAACCTAGGGTTTTTCTCTCACACACGACCCGTAATCGTCGTGACCACGCGCTCGCCCATAAAATCGCCAACGGACTGCGTTCGGCAGGTGCAGAGGTGTTGGTTGCCCCCGAAAACATTCCTGTAGGCCCAGAATGGCACAAAGAAACTGTTTCCGAGTCGATGCAAGAGTGCACGCATTTCCTCGTGATCATCTCTCACGCCTCAACGGCATCCGAACGGATATTGACCGAAATCACACTCGCGCAAGAGCAACTCAACAATGAATCGAACCTTACCATCCTACCGTTGATCATCGAGAACGTCGGCGCATACCCCGGGAGTGAATTCATCGAGAGCTTCCAACACGTCCCGTATCAGCGCGATGATTCCGCGCAACTCTCTGCCGTTGCCGAATGTCTAGACTTGCGTCCGACCGGCCCTGAACAGAAATCCGTACGAAGCCCCCATCTTAGGAATGACAAAGCTACTTCCTTGCAATGTCTCGTATTTATGCCGTTTGGTAGCGAATTCAACGTCGTCTTTGACACAGTGAAAGCGGCTGCAACTTCATCCGTGCCAACGGAAAGCATTCATTGCTATTGGCTAAAAGATGTCCTAGCTGCTGGCAGAATAACCGACGACATTCTTGAAGGAATTCACAGGTCCGCATTTTGCATCGCGGATTTGACAGACAATAATCCAAATGTGATGTGGGAAACGGGTTACGCGATGGCACTAAGCAAACCGACGATTCTGATCGCGCAAAACGTGGACACTATCCCATTTGACTTGAAGGATCATCGAATTGTTCCTTACGAATTGCAAGAATTAAACAGCTTACCGCAGAAATTATCAGAGGCGATTCGTCAGACGCTATCGAGATACAAGATAAGAACGGCAACTTATGCCGAGACGCATTCGCAAGATCAAGGACAAGTAATTGCTGTGACTGGCAGCATGGTCGCTGATGCCGCCCGCGTTCAACGGAGAATCGACACGATTCTCGAACCGTATTTAAATTCTCCAAACACGTGGTACTGCGGGACAAACGGGATTGTTGACGAGATGTCGCTAGATTATTTGTTGGACCATAATCAACGACCCATCGCAGTCGGCTATCACAAATTAGATTTCTCTGCTCGTGTATTTGAATTAGTCCAGCAAAACAAGATTAGATTCATTGATGCTTCCGTTGAACCTCTTCCGAAAGGCCTTACTGGTCCATCAGACCGTGACGTGTTGTTTGCCAGTAAGGCGGACTTGACCGTACTATTCTGGGACGGTGAAAGTCGTGGCACACGGACATTAATCGACTATTATCAACATAACGCCAAGAACTTGGTCATAGGGTTCATCTGACGCCGATCATCATCCGCAACCAGACGTTGTCTTCCGCAATCAGGCCAGATTCCGTGGCTGTCGGCGGACCTATCTGACCGCAAGCGTTGTTCGGCAATCAAACCACCGTTTTTCCGTGCTGGCCGCCGGATCGCATTCTACGCGAATTGGTGAATCACAACACGTAGCGGAGGTAGTTCCCCAGAAGACGGTCGGCTCACCGTTTTGTAAGCTGAGTTGGATGGATAACCATGCGATTATCAAAGTTCAACGATCCGCCGAATTCGAAGCAGCACTGAACCGATGCCAGGCCGAACCGAAAGCACAGCGGTATCGGCGGTTTGTAGGTGCTGCGTTTATCGCCTTCGGCTGGATCTTGCTCTTCACGTGTGTGTTCGTCGGGGCTTGGAATGCGGCATCAGTAATGGAAGATTGGGGTTCGACTGGGCGATCCATAGGTAAGGTATTGGTACGCGTGATTCTTGGAGCGATTGTTTTCTTACCTGCAATCCCGTTTTGGTATATCGGTCGTAAGCTCGCTGCGCCGTCAGCTCGACGCCAACTTGAGCGTGACCCTCGGCCGCCTGTGTTTTACCTTCGATCATTTGCTTCAGACAGTGACGAGTTAACGAAACAAATGATCGACGGAGTGCTTAAGAAGGACATGCCACGTTCGACAGAAGAGAACCTTGTTGAGCAATTGCGAAAAGTCGGGCCCGTCATCGCGGTCGGCAAACCAGAGGAACCTCTACCTAAGCTGGGAGCTGCACGATTATACGTTCAGGACGATGTTTGGCAGCAAGTGGTTGCCGGCATCGCGACCGACTGTGCATTGATCGTGTTGCGTGTTGGTGGCACACACGGCTTTTGGTGGGAAATAGAGTATGCGATCAACCGTGGGAAGCCGGAACAAATCCTCGTTTGGGTCTCAGAAGACAACGGTCCCAAGAGGCGCCAAATCTATGAGAGCTTTCGCGAACGAGCTAACCCACTTCTTCCAATACCTCTGCCCAGAGAATTCGGTCAGTCCCGCTTCATTCGTTTCGGTCGGGACTGGCAGCCAATTGTCCAATCGAGTTTCGAACCACTTGAAAGCGATCCTTTTTACGAACCGCCACCACCTCCAGCACCGCCTCGCCGCGGATTGATTATTAAGCAACTGCCGATCCTTGACGTGGTTGTCGGGACATTGCTCGTGTTTTCCCTCGTACTTGTTGGACTGGTTTTCGCCATCTACCTATTCACTGGTGTGTGGTAATCCACTGTGTGTGACTTAACGGATTCGGTTCGCTCACCTTGCTAAGAACTCGTCGATTTTGACTCAGGCTGCAAAACGACCGATTCTTCGAAGCAGCGGCGAACGTCTCCATCCGTAACGACTTGAATAACACTGCGTTGTTTGATGACTTTCACCGCTGTTTCCACGGCAATCCAGGCCACCACGAAGCTCCGGCGTGGTTGAACATTTCCGGTCCCGGTGTGGAGCGGCCTTCTTCAACGATGCGACGCAAGGCGGCTGTTAACTGCTTGACGGTTTCAGGATAGTCCGCCGCAAGATTTTTCGTTTCTTTCGGATCGTCCTTGAGGTTGTAGAGTTGGACCGCCGGGAGTTTTCGCTTCGCAGCTTCTGACTCGCGAGGAGCACTCCAGCCACCCGATCCGCGGCAGAGGAGCAACTTCCAGTCGCCTTTGCGAATGGCAAAATGCCCCGAGATCGAGTGGTGGACGACGAAGTCGTGCAGCGGCTTTGAAACATCTCGCCCTTGCAGCACAGCAAGCACGCTGACGCTATCTTCAGCGTTCTCGGGACCGAGCCGGTAGTCGACGACTTCCGCGCAAGTCGCCATGATGTCGGCGAGTGTGATCGTTTGGGTGCTCTTGGCACCGCGTTTTATCTTTCCAGGCCAGCGGGCGATGAATGGAACTCGATGCCCACCTTCGTACGCATCGGCCTTATGCCCTCGCCAATGATCGCGCAAGTGAACACCGGCGCTTTCGAGTTTCGCAAAGTCCGCCTTGGGTGATGTGCCATTGTCGCAGGTAAAGACGACAAGCGTATCGTCCGGTTGTCCAGACTCGTCGAGCGCCTTCAACAACTGGCCGACAACGGCGTCAGTTTGCACAAGAAAATCGGCGTATTCGCTGATTCCCGTCTTACCGCGAAAGTCATTATGCGGAGCAATCGGTGTGTGGGGCGACGGCATCGGAAAGTACAGAAAAAACGGCTCTTCTTTGTCGGCTTGATCGCATATGTACTTGGAACAACGGTTGCCATATTCGGCGAGTACGGCGCGAAAATCCCAGTCGGCCATCGCTGGTCCGGCAGAGACTCCGACCATCGCTCCGGCCTTCATCGCGGAATTCACCTTTCCCAATAGTTGGTCATTCTCCCGCCAAACATAGGGCGGCCAGTTAGGCACGTCATCGACGAAGTAATAGTCGAAGCCGTGATCATTTGGCCCGCCCTTAACGGGAGCTGCGAAGTCAATTTCATTGAGCTTCTCTGTCGTTCCGCCGCCTTTCTTGGGCCAGTGCCAGCCGAGATGCCATTTGCCAATGCAAGCCGTCTGGTAACCACTTTCGCGCAGCATCTCCGGCAAAGTCAGACGATCGTCTTCGATTAGCGGACGTTCCCACTTGCCAACAATGCCGCGTTTGAGTCGGGATCGCCAGTTGTATCGACCCGTCAGCACGCTGTAACGCGTAGGCGTACACACGGCGGACGTCGAGTGAGCATCCGTGAAGCTCATGCCCTCGCGTGCCAACCGGTCGATCGCTGGCGTGCTGAGTCCGAGGTTTTCATTCATCGCCGACACGGAATCGATCCCCATATCGTCGGCCAGAATGACGATGATATGGGGATTCTTGGAATCGGCGGCACTCGCATTGACAATCGTCAATGTGAACAACGAGAAAATGATAGTACGCATCATGATTTTTGTTGAAACATAGTATAGGGCGAACTCTGCATGAAGGCTAAAGCGAAATTGACTGATTCAATAAGTCGTCATTCGTGAAATGACCAAGAATAGACCGAATTTCTGGACAACCTTTGATGAAACAGTCCTGAGTGTCTCGTTAAACGTCGAAATTCGGTTTTCGAACAGCCGGTGAGTGAGAATTGCCAAACCGGGCTGAAATCCGCGGCAAGAATCCTACGTTTCTTGGGTTAGTGGCAGAAACGATTTGCGAGGGCTGGGTTGCAGTACCATAGGATTCGATCCAGGCGATCGAATTGTCCACGGTCATTGCATCAATGTCTTCTGAAAACGATATCGTTAGTGGTGTTCCGGAAGTGGAATCATAGGTGCCACCATCGACTGGACTTGAAGTAGAGATGGTTGGTGCGACGCGATCGAGCGTGAAGATGTAGTCGCTCCAATCTCCTACAAGACTTGGTCCGCCAGTATGTCCAACCGCTCGATAGCGAATCGTCAAGCTGGCATCCCAACTGTTTAACGACGGATCGCTGGCCAGTGGGTCGTACGTGAAACTGCCGTCGCTCATCGAGGCCGATGCGGAACCTTCAATCGATCCGTCCGCGCCGTGGTCGAATTCGATCGTGACCGACGTAAACGACGGCGAGTCCCAGCTTGTCGAGCCAGTCAAAGTTGGGTCGTTGGTGAGTTGGTCCCAACTGTCGCTGCCCGTGTCGTTGGCCAGTTCGATCTGGCCGCGGCAAAGTCGCTAGCTTATTGCGATTTGCGCGGACGCGCTGTCCTTAGAGAACCTGTTGAATTCCGCGGTCCGTGCGGCGCCATCAGACCGGATAGATTTCCAATCGCACCTCGCCAATCGGCTGGCTGTCCGCCAAGTCGCTTTCGCGCGGCACGAGGGTCGAGATCTCAAGCCGATTGACGGGTCTGAGCTTGTCCGAGACTTCGAATCGGGACTCGGTGGAACCAGGCTTCAACGATCCCAACGATTCGGAGTTCAAGAGTACGCTTCCGGAAACGCTCGCCGTGGCAATGACCAGGTCCACGCGCTGTGACGGAGACAATCCCGTTGGCAGATGGAAGCGGCGGCGGAATTGTGTTTCACCGTGAATGCCTGCCGCCGCTAGTTGATTCCACGTGGCGGGCATGTGGATTCGGACGGAGCGAGCGTCCGAAGCCGATTCCACGACGACCTCCCAAGGGCCGCGAAGCCGGATGATGTGCGGTTCGTCGTGGTCGGGGTCAGGAAAGTCGTACAGACTCAAAAAAGAAAGCGGCGACCGCTCGCCGCACTCCAAAAACAAGCGTTACTCGGGAACGAAGTTGGAGACCACCGAGGATTGTCGAACTTGTTTCGTATCAATTTCGACGGTTCGCATCGTGATCTGAATGCCGCGCAGGGACGCAGAATACGGTGGAAAGGTCTCATGCTCGTTCGGATCGTCCACCCCGTCTATGCTGTCGTCATCCAGTCCGTTGATGAGTTCATCGATGAATGCGTCGCCATCTTCGTTGTCTCCGTTGCTTTCATAATGTGTCGACCAGGTGCAATAGGCGGGTACGGCCATGGTTGTATTGTTGGTGGCGTTGGACACGTTGTTCGGCACGGCGGAAAAGAAGCTGGCAGGGGAAAGCGCCGGAGCATATTGCAGGTCGACAAATGCTCCACGGCCGATTTCACTTGCCGGCGAGGGATACGAAGCGTATTCCGGATCGCCGGGAATCAACGCCACGTTGCCGTCGCTGACGACGGGCGCTTCCGGATCATAGGCACGCACGTCAAACGCCAACACGTTGGAGACCATCACATCTTGACCCGTGTTTGTCCCAGTCAAAATATAACTGGCCAGGGTGGTGCGGTCGAGTTCGTGAGGAAATGTATTAGCGTGTGCAAAACGGTTTTCTCGTTTGGTTAGATCGGAGAGCGAGTTGGCCACGTAGCTTCCCGTGAAATTGCTGACCGACAAGTCGTTTCGTTGGAAAAATGTGGTAAGAGTTCCCGCTGTCGACAGCGAGGCATCCAAATCTGGGCGAATCAACAGCACACGGCGATAGATATTGATCTCTTCACCAAAATCCCATGCACCATTTCCGTTGTCGTCATCGTATTCGGTGAACCAAACGATTTCCGCCAGATTCGACTCGATGACTCCGCCGCCATTAATGGTTGTTTCCACTCGGCCCACGAACGGCTCGCCGATGCTTTTGATTGTGAACATAATCACGTCGTCAATATCGCCCGCGCTGCCATCCAGAAGACCTTCGTCAATATCCGGCGTTCCGCTGCTGTCAAGATCTTGCGTCGTATCTGGATCATTGTTTGCATCCGAATCATTGTCTCGGCTGGGACCTTCGATGTATTCGAAATAGCCCAGCCCGTCGCGCGGGTTCAATCTGGGCCGCAACGGAGCCGTGACGTTGTCCAAGTCGATGTTCAGCCGCATCGCCGCCAGACGCATTCTGGCCGACAATGCTAAAGATGCACGAGCCTTTTGAATGGCGCCTCCGGCGGTTTCGAAAATCTGTACCATCGACAGAATCATGACCAGCGACAGCGTGGCCGCGATCAGGATTTCAATGACGGTCAGTGCCGAACGCGACGTGTGGCGGCGAGAGAAAGGGCCAGGAGATACATTGGCAGGGAATCGCATTACCGGACTCCTCGTTGAATTAGAGGACTGATTTCGAAGTCGAATTCTATCGCAAACGATTTACCCTACCACCACCATTGCAATGCGGATATCGGCTTTTGTCAAGATTTGTCATGTTATATTTCCGTGAGTTCCGTGAGTATTGACCTGTTTAGGGGAATGTCGATTGACAGAACAACCCAGGACGAAAGTAATCTGAATTCCGGATGAACGAGAGTGACAGACAAACCGGTTTGACTCGCATGGAACTTGTGGTCGTTTCGTTGGTCGCATTGATGGCCGCCGGGATTATTGTGCCGTACATACTGCAAAAGCGTGTTGTTCAGCGGCGGCTGTTTTGCGAAATGCGTCAAACACACACGGGATTCGCGCTGATTCAATTTGAATCCGCCAGCGGTGCGTTTCCTGGCCATGTGAACCTGCAAGCCATTGCCGAGGACGGCCAGCGCCAGCCCGCAAGTTGGGTGTTCCCAGCGCTGCCCTATCTGCACCCGTCCGGAGTTCAAGTTACGCTGGATGAGTCGACCGGCAAGTTCCGCATTCAAGCGCCGGAACAGATGAATCCCACGCCGTATGCAGAAACACACGATCGCTACGGCCCCCGCGGCGAGCAAGACGATCGCGGTAAGTCGCCTGAGATGTTGATCAAGGAGTTGGTTTGCCCAGCCGATCGACCACCCGCGGCCACGGTTCATCCCTCGCGAATGAGTTTCGTTGCCAACACGGGCATGCCCGACGCGGTCGCGACCGAAGAGATCCCCGCCGACTGGCCGGCGAACGGCGTGTTTACA
>CAYFJO010000064.1:0-2679 GCA_964343305.1 uncultured Pirellulaceae bacterium
AAGTCGGCACCGTCCGCGCTACGTGCGGCGGAATCGGCATGGTGCTGCAAAAATGTCAAAATAGACTCATCACCGCGCCCCAACGACAGGTGCTCCGTCGTTGATTGACCCGGATGTGGGTGTCGTCATTTGATCCGACGGATAGAGAGAGCCATAGCCCGCTTGACGTGCTTGCGGATTATTCGACAGCTCGTTGAGCCGCCATTGCGTTTTGAGTTCGCCTTCGCCGGGTGTCGTGATCACGTGCGGCGTGATCAACAACACAAGTTCGCGTTTCTCATCGATGTCAATTTCGCGCGTGAAGAAATGGCCGACGACGTGCAGGTCTCCCAGCACGGGCACTTTGCGCCGATCCCGAACAGTCGTTTTGCGGATCATGCCGCCCAGGGCCACGGTCAGTCCATCTTTGGCGACCACGGTGCCTTCGAGCGTTGCCGTGTCGACCGTATCGATGTTAAAAGTTTGCACGCCGCCACCCGCCGCGGCGACCGGCAACGACGCGCTGCCTTGTTTCAACGTCGAGGATTCGTGCGTAACCGTGATCGTCACGGTGCGGTCGGAGTTGATTTTTGGAATGATGCGCAGCGTCACGCCAATGTCGCGGATCTCGGTGATCGGTGAAATCGCCGTCGTGGCGGCTCCCGTCGCGGGTGTGACGACGTTGGTGTTGACGCCGGTTGTCATGACCCGTTCTTCGCCGACGAAGATTCGTGCCGGCCGATTGTTCGAAGCCAGAATCAGCGGCGTTGCAACGGTGTGCAGACAGTTGTTCTCTTTGAACCATTGGATCTGGGCACGGATGTGGTTGTTCAAATATTGATAGACCAACGTGCCGCTGGCCAAAGGCTCGCCTCCAACCGCGATCGTGTTTTGCGCAAGTGATCCGAGCAAGAAGGACGTTTGTGCGGCACCAGTGTTGATGTTTCGGGAATCCGCCGACTTCAAATCCAGCACGTGCCGATAGCTGTCGTTGATGGTTAGTTCGAGGATTTTCATTTCCAACAACACTTCGGGAGTCGGCCGGTCGATCGCGAGGATCAACTTCTCGATCTCCAGCATCGCCTTTTCATCGCTGGTGCGGACGATGACCAAATTGTGTTGCCGGTTGATCGTGACGTAGATGGGCGGTTCTTGCTGAGCGATTTTGCGCACCAGTTCGCTGTCCAGGTCTTCCTCGCCGGCCGCTGCGAGACGTTGATGAATTTGCGCGATCTGTTCCGCCGTCAGCGGTTCTTTGGGTGGACGGTTTGCATGGATCCCCGCGCCGCCATATTGCTGCTGAAATGGATTTGAACCACCAGCTCTCGCAAACTGGCCGCTGCCTGGAAGACTTCCCGGCCGCGCGAAATTACTGCCAATCGCTCCCTGCGCGCCCGGAATCACGGCCCCCAGTCCCCCGGCTCCAACGCCACCCTGACCGATCCCACCTTGTCCGCCTTGCCCACCTCCGAAATCGTCGTCGCTCACTCCGGCCAACGACAGAACAACTCGAAAGCCATACAAATCTTGAATCGCCTGTGCGGCGCTCGATACGTTTGGGTGCAACAACGTAAAGACTTTGGTCACGTCGTCACGGTGAAAGACGATGTCTTTTTGATATTCCTCCACCGTCATCACACGAATCGCGCCAGTACGCGGGTCTTCCCGATACCACAATCCCGCCAGTTTCGCGACGGTCTCGACTGCGTTGATCGCCGTGATGTCTTGCAAATACAACGTGATCGTTTTTTCGCCGGCCTCGGGAGTGGCAATGATGTTGAGCCGCGCCATTTCGGCAATCATTCGCATCGCATCGACAATTCGCGATTCTTTCAAGTCCAGTTGCGTGAGCACATAGCGCTGGGCGTCCGTACGGCCCGTGTTCTGTACGTTGTCACCGACAGCGGTATTCGGCGGAAGAGGTTCGATGGGCTGCGGCGGTTGTCCCAACGACACCGATAGCATGCCCGCCGCGCAGATCAAAACAGAGAGAACTCGTTGGCTGTGACGCGTCATTGGACAAGGTATTCCTTCGAACTACCGTAAGCGGCATAAACGACATTCTTGTTGGTAATGTGGCGGATTTCGATGTAAACACCGTCGCCCACTGCTGGCAGAGCAATCATGTCGGCCTCGCGGCACACATGACTTCCGGCACCTTCGATTTCAATCACCGCCGCGCGGCGTCCGTCGGCGTCTTGCATGAGCGCTTTGAGCTGCACGGGCGGAAGTTCTCTTGCGAATTCCTCGCCACCGAGCTGGTCGAAGGCGGCGCGAGATACCGGCGTGCCAGTCTCGGTCGGCCAGGGATACAATTGGGCATGACGCGGATTCGCCTGTGGAATTGGTGCGTGTTGTCCATACACGCTCGGTGGCGATTCGATCTCGCTTGCATCGTCACTCGATTGGCTTTGTGTCGCCAACGTAGGCGTGATACCGCGCTGAGCCGCTGCGCCGTCGGAATATTGAAGCGTGTCCTCGGCCAGGGGAATCTCCGGGTTGGATGGGACCGGATCGCTTTGATGCTTCGCCTGAAATTCCTCAATTTCCCGGTCGGGAGAAACTTCGCTGGACCACCAATCGGCCTCCACCTTGATGGTTGGCCGGTCGTTGTTCGGATGAGTTTGCTGATGCATGCGCGTAGACATGCATCCGGCGGCCGCAGCCAGCCAAGGCAAGACGAGAATTGCCGTAAAACGC
>CAYFJO010000064.1:2779-35634 GCA_964343305.1 uncultured Pirellulaceae bacterium
CAACGCTAGCTAAGATGGTTTGCGGCGATCGAGAAGCTCAGCAATGTGCATCACCTCGATGTCGTGCTTTTCCCGGTGCAACCGACCGCCAATGTTCATCAGGCAGCCTGTGTCGGTTGAAACCAGGGCGTCAGCTTCGGTAGACAGGATGCAAGACATTTTGTCATCGACCATCGCTCCCGAAATGTCCGGATAGCGAATCGCAAAGGAACCTCCGAATCCGCAGCATTGGTCTTGCCGTGCTAGCGGGACATACGTGGCACCGCTGACGTTTTCGATCAATCGTTGACCTTCGTCCGTGTGACCAAGCATGCGCAGATGGCAGGCGAAATGATAGGCAACGCGGCCATCGTAATGCGCACCGACGTCAACAACGCCCAACTCACCGACCAAGAATTCCGTCAACTCGAACGTCTTCTTTGATAACCGAACAGCTCGCTCGTGCCACTCAGTTTCATCTTCAAACAAGCGCGGAAATTCCACCTTGACCATCGCGGCGCACGAGCCCGACGGCGCGACCACGATTTCTTCGTTTTCGAAGACTTCGATCGTGTGCTGGGCCTGCCGACGTGCTAGGTCTTTGTAGCCACTGTTGTACATCGGTTGGCCGCAACATGTTTGGTTGGCTGGAAACTCCACCTCATGCCCCAGTCGGCGCAGCAGCCGGACCGTGGCAATGCCCACTTCTGGGCGAATCACGTCGCCCAAGCATGTGATCATCAACGCAATTCTCATCCGGGCATTCTAGCGGTCCAACAACACGGTCGGGAGCCGAAGCGATTGGTTTGGCTGAGTGTAGAACAATTGTCTCTATTGTTCTGGGAGCAATTGGGACAATTGCTCTACAAAACCCGCCGCGTTTCAAATTGTCACCGGCGTTTTCATTTGACCACATTCGATGTCGGAAAGATTCAACGTCGCTCGGTTAGTAGCCGACGCAAAACAAGACATAAACCCTTATCACACAATACCTTACGGTAATCCTCCCATGTCGCGCCAATTCTCGGCATCGGACCTGCCATTTCTCCTCGGCATGGTCGCTCGCAGTTGGCGACCGGTTCGACCCAAACCGCTGAAGGAGTTCCGACTTGGCCAAAACCAACCGCAAGACCGCCCCAAAGACACAGACCAACGGTTTCAACCATTCTCCCGTTAACGGCAAAGTCAACGGCAGCCAAGTCGAAGTGCTTGTTGAAGCTGACGTGCCGCGGGCTGACCCAGCAATCTCTGAAGAAGAGGAAGCGGAACAAAAGTCACCGACAGCCGACAATATCGATGATCCCATTCGCATGTACCTGATGCAGATGGGCCGGATTCCGTTGCTCAACCGCACGGAAGAGATTGATGCCGCCAAGAGCATCGAGAAGGCTCGCACCAAGTTCCGTCACACAATGCTGGCCAGCGATTACATGTTGCAAGGTGCCGTCTCGACATTGGAAAAAGTTCAAAACGGCGAGTTGCGACTGGACCGCACGATCGAAGTCTCGGTCACCAATACCAAAGAAAAGAAACTGATTCTCAAGCGGCTCGTGCCAAATCTTCATACGTTGCGAAATCTTCTGGAAGCGAATCGCTGCGACTTCAAAATCGCGATCAGCCGCAGCCGCAAGCCCAAAGAACGACGAGAGGCATGGCAGCGGTTGGTGCGTCGCCGTTATCGAGCCGTCCGGTTGGTCGAAGAACTCAACTTGCGAACCAACAAGTTGATGCCGCTGTTCGACAATCTTTGCCAAATCTGCAATCGCATGCAAAGATTGTATCACCAAGTGCGGGAAGCTGGGTCGGACGGATTTGTCGCTGGCCGCTCGGTCGAGGAATTGCGGGCGGAACTTCATTACCTGATGCGAGTGACGTTCGAGAGTGCGGCCACGCTAAAACGGCGCATTGATCAAACGAAACAATACCAGCGGGAACACGACGCCGCCAAGCGAGAACTGTCCGCAGGCAATCTGCGGTTGGTCGTTTCGATCGCAAAAAAGTATCGCAACCGGGGACTGAGCTTCTTGGATTTGATCCAGGAAGGCAACACGGGCTTGATGCGAGCGGTCGATAAGTTTGAGTATGCTCGCGGCTACAAGTTTTCGACCTACGCCACTTGGTGGATTCGACAGGCGATCACGCGAGCCATCGCCGACCAGAGCCGCACGATCCGCGTGCCCGTCCACATGATCGACACGATGAGCAAAGTTCGCACGGTGGCTCGCGATTTGTTGCAAGAATTGGGGCGTGACCCCACGGCGGAAGAAACTGCCGAACGAGCCGGTTTGTCGCTGGACGACACCCGCTGCATCATGAAAATGGCCCGCCAGCCGCTGTCGCTGGACCAGCCAGTCACGGATCACGACGACAGCTTCTTCGGCGAATTCCTCGAAGATCATCGCGACGACGATCCGTTGTACGACACGAACCAACAGGCATTGAAAGAGCGGATTGCCGAGGCGATGGACGCGTTGAACTATCGCGAACGCGAGATCTTGAAGCTGCGTTACGGCTTGGCCGACGGTTACACCTACACGCTGGAAGAAGTCGGCAAGATTTTTTCCGTGACTCGAGAGCGCGTTCGACAGATCGAATCGAAAGCGGTCAAGAAGCTGCAACAGCCATATCGCAACCGATCGTTGGCCAGTTTCCTGGACGGCGTGGATCACTCGCTGGAAAATGCAACCGCTGAACGTGCATAGCGCTTCACTTCGCCTAGGGATGCTGCCGACGCAAGTCGGGGGTGTTACGGCAAGCGAACGTTGGACAATACTTCCGACGTCGCTTGCGACTTGTTCAAAACATAAAAGTGCACACCAGAAGCGCCTCGGTCGATCAACTGTTGTACTTGCCGCGTAGCAAACTCGACGCCGACTTGGTGCTGCCAGTCGGCGTCTTCTTTTTCGCCCAGCCGGTTGACGAAGTCGTCCGGAAGTTTCGCCCCACAGAGGCTGCTGATGCGTTGGATTTGACTGAGGTTGGTCACAGGCAAGATGCCGGGAACAAGTGGCGCTAGGATGCCAGCCTCTTTGTATCGATCACTGAAATGGAAGAAATCCTCGTTGTCATAAAACAACTGCGTGATGACCACTTCGGCCCCCGCATCGACTTTTCGTTTCAGGTTCTCCAGATCAATCTTCGCACTGGGTGCCTCCCTATGTTTTTCGGGATAGCCGGCCACCGCGATTCCAAAATCGGGAAACTCGGCTCGAATCAAGTCCACTAATTCGTTGGCGTATTGGAGGCCACCTTCGGTTTGCGTGAACTCGGTCTCCCCCTGCGGCGGATCGCCTCGCAGTGCGACGATGTGATCAATTCCTCGCTCTTGTGCTTCGCTCAGATACTCTCGCAACTGGTCCGCCGTCGACCCAACCACGGTCAAATGCGACGCGACCGGCACATCGAACCGTTGCTTGACTTGCTGAACCACGTCGAGCGTCTTGGCACGAGTCGACCCACCGGCTCCGTACGTACAAGTGATGAACGACGGACCAAACTCCATCAGTTTGCCAGCGTGTCGATACAGCGCTGCATCGCCCTTATCGGTTTTGGGCGGAAATAGCTCAAACGACAAACCGAATTTGTCGTTCGCATAGATAGAAGAGAGTTTCATTGGTAATTCGACGATTCGTGAGGCCGGTTTAGTCAAACGAATTTGCAATGATACTCGTCGGCGTCGGCGTTCGTAAATGGCAGGTCACCAATTGTTTTACGGCGCAGCGGAGCCGCAACCAAAAGGGTGTTCGTATTCTTGGCAGAATCATGGATGGCAGAATGAAAGCGATTCTTGTGATTCTGCCATACATGATTCTGCCTAAAAAGCGCGCAAGGAAACAAGAAACTGTAACTGCGTTCGCCAGAACGCGGCTACATTTGGTCGCTTTGAAAGTTGCGAAACCAGCAAGATTCTTGCACAATCGAAGTTGTAACCTATGCTTGTTCATTCGGTGCGCCTGCGTCGAATCAACTAACGGGGCACGATCATGATACTGACAGCACTCATCGCCGACGCATCGCTATTTATTGCGGGCACTGTGCTTGGGGCGTTGCTGCTGCTCGTGGGTCTGGCGATTGGCCTTTGGGCAGGACGTCGCTCGGTTTCCCAGACCTCGCCCGACCCAGATCAGACGGTGCGATTGGTCGGGGGGTTGTTTCAGTGGGCCAATGACGTTGTGGGCGACGTCGCTCAGCATCGCGAAATCATGTCCCAGCTCGCCCAACAAGTGGACTGCGTCAAACCGTCCGACGACCAAAGTGACGCGGTTCAGCTACTGTCGGAAATTGTTCAGGCAAACGAGCAATTGCAACATCGGCTGGACGACGCCGAAACAACTTTGAAAAACCAGGCCGTTGAAGTGTCGGCGTATCTGTCCGAAGCACGAACCGACAGCCTGACGGGTCTCGCGAATCGACGCGCGTTTGACAATGAATTGGAGAAGAACACCGCGACTTGCCAGCGACAGGATGCACCTATCTCGGTAGTCATGATCGATGTCGACCAGTTCAAGACACTGAATGACCGGTTCGGCCACCTGGCGGGCGACCAGATCTTGGTCGACATCGCTCAAGTGTTGCAAACGATCTTTGATACCGACGGGTTCGTGGCACGATTTGGCGGTGACGAGTTCGCGGTCATCTTACCATCCACCGAAACAGATGATGCGGTGCAACTGACAGAACTCGCTCGTCAAAACGTGGAGGAGCTTGAGTTGGTATACGATGACAGCGACGTTGGTGCGACGGTGAGTTGTGGTGTGGCGCAAGCGAGAGCGAATGAGCCGCTTGGCGATTTGCTCAAGCGAAGTGACGAAGCGCTGTATGCGGCAAAAGAAAGTGGCCGCAATACGGTTTGTCTCTACGATGGATTGCAACTCGTGAAATCGACAGGCGTGGCTGGCGATAAGTCAACGGATCGATCCCCGGTGACACCCAATTTGAGCGCCGCCTGCAACGACTTGCGGCGACGGCTATTGGAAGTCACGGAAGGATCCGACAATTAGTCGTGCCAGATCCAAATCGCGGGCTTTGCCTGCTGGAGCTTTCGAACCGCGTCCGAAGTCGCCTGTGTTCTCAGCAGGACAAGAAATCGAACCCCAGCAACCTCACGCAAATACAACACACCTTTGTCGGTGAGTTGCGTCCCTTCCAAATCTAACACCTCATATTCAGCCAACTCCTCGACCGCCAGCAGATCATCGTCCGTGAATTCTTTGCCGCGGTAGTCCAAGACCCGGCGCGGCGTGAAGGGTGGTCGAGCGTCGCGCCATTTCCAAGCTCGCAGCGCCAAGAGAATCAGCGTCCACGGATGGCCGACTCGTCGAATCGCCGTTAACCATGGTTCTTCCGCACGCCGGTTCACTGCTATGACCACTCCCAGCGCGACCGCCACCGCGATAAACGGCAGCACCAGCATGTAAGTCAATCCGCCGTACTGAACAAAGCTCCAAGCGACGCAGCTAAACAGGCAAAGACTGCACAGGAAACCGAGCAGCAAGATGACCGACAGCGGCGATGTCCCCTCGGCCATTTGCCCTCGCATCCATCCCTGAAAACCGACTTCTTCGTCCGGCAGATCGTCTTCGGGCTGTTTATATCCACACGACGGACAAATGACTTCGTCGCGATTGATGGGCGTGTGACAATTGATGCACGGAACTTGTGCTTGGATGGTGTTCTGTGCTGCCTGGGGAGGCGCGCTTAGTAACCAGTTTGGGCTCGCCGGCGAAGCGGCTTGGACCTGCGACGGCTTGGGAGTTGCCGGAGGCGGAGGTGGTGTTTGTGCGGATGGTTGATCCGGTGGCAAGTCGATATCGATTGGCAACGGTGCCACATTGTTGAGATCGACGTTGTTGACGTCAGCCGTGCTCGGCTGCGAATTGTTCAGATCCAGGTTATTCAGGTCGCCCCCATCGCGTGGAGTCTTGATTTCCGTCGGCTCTTGCGGCACGACCTCCAACGATCCGCCGCATTTAGGACACTCGATCGTTTCCCCGATCCGCGACTCCGAGACGTTGACCGTGTTTTTGCAATAGACGTATTTACCCGTTTCCTTGTCGTAACGAACGATGTTCGTGCATGTAACGGGAATGGGCATGGCTTTGGCCGGCGTCCGAGGTTCGCTGGAATTTCGAATGTCGAATTTAGAATGTCAAAGGGCGAAGCACCAGAGTGGCTTTTGATCAGGGCGGATCCTCACCGCCGGGATTCCACGGGTTGCAGCGGCAGATTCGCCAGATCCCCTTAAACGTCCCAAGGATTGCTCCGTATTTTTCGACAGCGCCAATAAAATAATGGCTGCATGACGGGTTAAACCGACAGCAGTTTCCGACAAATCTGCTCAAGCAAATCTGATAGACCCGCACGCACAGGATCAGCACGTATGACGGCAGCCGGATGATTGCCTGGAGCAGCTTGATCATGAGTCTTGCTTTTGCAAACGGCTGCTGACGCGTGCCACGAGCTGCGGCAACGATTCTTCAATAGCGTGGAAATCGCACTCGGCTCCACGCTTGGGACGAACGACGAGGTCCAAACCCACAGGCATCGATTCGCGATGCAAACGAAAGGCTTCGCGGATGCGACGCTTCCACCGGTTGCGCACCACCGCATTGCCAACCTTGCGCGACACCGAAAGTCCTAGTCGAGTGTGCTCCAAATCGTTCTGACACGCGCTGACCACCAGCACACCGTCCGCGGCATAGGCGCTGGATCCGTAGACGCGGTCGAAATCCGCTTGTCGCCGGACGCGTCGCTCTCGTGTTAGTCGCTGGTCAGCCATCGTCTTTGTTCAACGGTGTTTTGGCCCAGTCATCTTCTCCGTCAGGCGGTACGGATGGCCGACCATCGAACGGCGACTTCATGTACCGCCGTGTAAAGTTCGCGCCCAACGCGATCAACACGATGACCAAAACCCACAAAATGACTAAGCCCGCAAGCGCCGCGTAAACTTTGGCTTTGGTGGGGCCGTCGAGTTTCGATTCTTGCTCGTCCGCCGCCAACAAGAACGGCAGTATCACTAAGAGGATGACAAACGGACGTCGCAAGCGTTCAGTCCACAAGCGCCCGATCGCGGACCACAATCGACTCACCATTTCAGATCTGTTCGAGGATCGAGTTCGGTTTGTTCGTTGAATTGCTGGATGAGTTGTTTTGACTCGTCATTCAATTCTTCGGGCAATTGGATTTGAATCTCGGCATACAGATCGCCCGCGTCGCCTTTGGCCGGTTTCACGCCAAACCCCGGCACGCGCAATCGCCGGCCGCTCGACGTGGTAGGCGGCACTTTGAGTTCAATCGTTCCTTTGGGCGACGGGACATCGACCTTGGTTCCCAACGCCGCTTCGGCCAACGTGACGGGAACTTTGACGATCAAATCGTTGCCGCGGCGTTGGAAATGCGGATGCGGTTCGACTTGAACCTGAACATACAAGTCACCGGGCTGGCCACCGTTTGGCGATGGCTGGCCTTGTCCACGCAGTCGAATTTTTTTTCCGTCTTCGATGCCCGCCGGCACGTTGAACGAAATCGTCTCCGTTTTGCCGATGCCGCGTTGGACCATGACATCCCGTTTTCCACCCTCGACCGACAGTTGCAATGGGATGCGGACCGTGGACGTGACATCTTGGCCTTTTGTGGGACGGGCGCGAGTCGAGGTTTGCTGTCCGCCACCTTGGTTGAATTGCCGGAAAATGTCTTCGAACGGACTGGCCCCGCTGCCGCCTCGGCCGCCGAAAACCTGCGAAAAATCGATGTCGAAACCGCCGCCACCTCCGGGTCCCGTTTGCCAATGCTGGCCGCCACCTCCGCCGCCCATCGTTTCAAAAGAACTGCCGTAGCGGTCGTACAACTCGCGCTTCTCTGGGTCGCTCAATACATCGTGCGCCTTTTGAATCTGCTGAAAACGCTGCTTGGCTTTGGCCTTGCCATCTTCGTCGGCCAGATCTGGATGGTGTTTGGCCGCCATTTTGCGATACGCCTGCTCGATGTCGCTCTTCGAAGCATTGCGGCTCACGCCCAGCATTTTGTAATAATCGTCGTCCATAATCTTTGGTGTTCAGTCGTGCGAAGCGATAGAATCAGGGCCAGTTACCTTGTTATTCTATGATCGGCGGTCAAATCGATCCATTGTAGAACAATTGTCTCAATTGTTTCGAACAGTCGCGACAATTGTGCAGCAAAAGGAACAGTTGAGACAACCGTTCTACAAAGGAAAAACGCGCCATGAATCACATTTCACGTACGATTCTCCTATCGATCTGTGTGGTGATCGCCTACAATTGCCGCGCCGACGAGACGGGCACTCTCACAATCACCGCCACCGATCATGACACCAGGCGGCCGATCGCGGTTCGAATGCACTTGACCGACGACAAGGGCAAAGCGGTCAAACCGCCCGGCGTCCCATTTTGGCACGACCATTTTGTCTTCGACGGCAAGATCGAACTGAAGCTCTCTCCAGGCCAGTACCAGTTTGAAAGTGAACGCGGCCCCGAATACCGCGTGCAAACTGGACACTTTACGATCGAGAGCGGCGGATCGGACCAGAAGGTGATCGAGATGCACCGTTTTGTCGACATGAAGAAGGAAGGCTGGTGGTCGGGCGAGTTGCACATTCACCGGCCACTCGGGGATGTCGAGTTGCTAATGCGCGCCGAAGACCTGCACGTTGGCCCAGTGATCACCTGGTGGAACAAAAGGAATCTGTGGGGCGGCAAGGATCTGCCCGACAACCCGCTGGTCAAATTTGACGGCAATCGTTTTCATCACAGCATGGCTGGCGAAGACGAACGCGAAGGCGGAGCGCTGCTGTACTTTCAACTCAACGAGCCGCTGGCGATCACCAAGTCGACACGCGAGGTGCCGTCGCCTGTCGAGTATTTGAAACTGGCACGTCAGCACGAAGGCATTCACGTCGACATCGAAAAACCGTTTTGGTGGGACATGCCAGTTTGGATTTCGACCGGCATGTGCGACACGATCGGTATCTGCAACAACCACATGAACCGCAGTGGCATGTATGAAAGCGAAGCCTGGGGCAAGCCGCGCGACACGAAGCGCCTGCCGCCCCCGTTGGGCAACGGCCAGTGGACGCAAGAGATTTACTATCATTTACTGAACTGTGGCGTTCGCATTCCGCCGTCCGCGGGCAGTGCCTCAGGCGTGCTCAAGAACCCCGTCGGTTACAACCGCGTGTACGTGCACTGTGACGGCGAGTTGACTTACGAAAAATGGTGGGCCAGTCTGCGTGCGGGCCGCTCGATCGTGACCAATGGCCCGTTGCTCCGCGCTCGCGTGAACGGACAACTTCCTGGACACATCTTTCGTGCCGCAAAGGGAAGCGAAGTCGAACTCCAAGTGACCGCCAACCTGTCGATCCGTGATGAAGTCGAGTTCTTGGAAATCGTGAAAGACGGCCAAATCACCGAGCGAATCAGTTTGGACGATTGGGCCAACAACAACGGAAAACTCCCCAAATTGTTGTTCACCCAAAGCGGCTGGCTGCTGGTTCGCGTTCTCACAACGAACGACAAGACGTTTCGCTTCGCATCCACAGCGCCGTTTTATGTCGAGATCGGTAAACAACCTCGGATCAGCAAAACATCCGCCCAATTCTTCGTCGATTGGATCAAAGAGCGAATGGACCGCGTAAAGATCGACGATGAGGCCGATCGCAGTGCGGTCATGGCATACCACACCGCCGCAGTGAAATTCTGGCAGCAACGGCTCGATCAAGCGAATGCTGATTGAGATGTCGGCATTTCGGTGGATGGTATGGGACAATGCCCTTATACTGAGGTTGTACACCCTTTCCATTCTCGAGCATTCACATGATCGTTCTCGCAGGCTACGACGGCATCGAAGTCACGATTCCAGACACTGCCTACACGCTGGATGGATTCCGTGACTGGGTGAATTCCGATGATTTTCCGGAACGTGGACTAATCACGTACTTTCAAGGAGATGTGATCGTCGACATGAGCCCCGAACGCATTGAATCGCACAACAAAGTGAAGGCGGAGATCGGCCGAGTGTTGGGTAACCTCGTGAGACAACTCGACTGTGGAGTCTTTTACACCGACCGCCTTTGGTTCACCAACGATGACGCCAATTTGTCAACCGAGCCGGATGCGTCATTTGCCACGTGGGAGACACTCGAAAGCGGTCGTTTCAAGTTGATTCCGTCCACGCAACATGGTCAGGACGGGCTGGAAATGCGAGGCCGCCCGGATTGGGTCGTTGAGGTCATCAGCAAGAGTTCCGTGAAAAAAGACAAAGAGATTCTGTTCAAAGCGTATCGCGAGGCCGGCGTGGGCGAATACTGGCTGATCGACGCCCGTGGCGACGACTTGCAATTTGAAGTGTTTAATTTGGCTGGCGATGAATTCGTGCAAGCAATGTTGAGCGACGATTGGATTGCATCGAAAGTATTCGGCCACGAGTTCTCTCTGACCCGTGACCGAGATCGCATCGGCGGCCGGCAGTATACCTTGCACGTCCGCACGGCTGCGACGTAGATTTGAGCGTTAGATCGAGACTTCCGAAGTTTTCTGAAACTTCGGAAGTCTGAACCACACTTCAGTTCCAAACTCTTCATGGCGTCCGACACCGACTGGCGATCGCTCTACCCGTTCGAGTCTCACGAGTTGAAGCTCGATTCCTTGCGCTATCATTACGTCGACGAAGGCTCCGGCGAGCCGATGTTGATGGTCCACGGCAACCCCACCTGGTCGTTTTACTGGCGGAATCTGATCACGGCGTTTCGCGGCAAGCACCGGACAATCGCGGTGGATCACATTGGTTGCGGGTTGAGCGACAAGCCGGCTCGGTATGAATACACGCTGGCGCAACATGTCAAGAACCTGGTGCGGCTGATCGAAGAGTTGGGTCTGCGGGACATCACGCTGTTGGTACACGACTGGGGCGGAGCGATTGGACTGGGCGCGGCGCTCCAAGTGCCGGATCGATTTGCTCGCTTCGTGTTGTTCAACACAGGTGCCTTTCCACCGCCGTTTATACCGTTTCGCATCCGTGTTTGTCGCTGGCCGATTTTTGGCAAGATTGCGATTCAAGGTTTCAACGCTTTTGCTTGGGCGGCGATCTCCATGGCGATAGAAAAACCAGATCGAATGACGCCGGAAGTTCGAGCTGGATTGCTGGCACCGTACGATCGTTGGTCGAACCGAATTGCGAATTATCGATTCGTGAAAGACATTCCATTGTCGCCGCGCCATCCGACCTGGCAAGTGCTCGAAAAAATCGAGCAAGGTCTGTCGTCGTTGGCCGATCGGCCGGTGCAATTCATCTGGGGCATGAAGGATTGGTGTTTCACGCCCGCGTGTCTCGATCGTTTGCTGGAGAGTTTTCCTGACGCTGGCGTCGAGCGACTGGTAGACGCTGGGCACTACGTGGTCGAAGATGGCATCGATCGAATTGTTCCCGTTGTCGAACAGTTCATCGGAGAGTGAACCTTCGCCATGAATCGCGATGTCGAAAGTCCCACCGAATCGTCGTCGTCCAGCTCGATGCATTCGAGCTTGTTGCAACGCGTCCGCGAACATGACCATGACGCGTGGCAACGGATGGTCCACATCTACAGCCCGCTGATCTACGACTGGTGCCGCATCCAGCGACTGCAACCCGCCGACTCGGCCGACGTCTTGCAAGACGTTTTCCGCAGCGTTGCAGGCAATCTCGAGAATTTCCGCCGTGACCGGCCCAGAGACAGTTTTCGCGGCTGGCTCTGGACGATCACCCGCAACAAAATCCTGGACCACTTTCGAAAGCAAAACAACCGCGGAAACGCATTGGGCGGCACCAACGCTGCCCAGCGTATGCACGAGGTCCCTGACGAAGAACCCAGCACAAGCACGGGTGGCTCATCTGGCGAAGCGACCAACAATCCGTATCGACGCGCAGTGGACCTGTTGCGAATGGAATTCGAAGACCGTACATGGCAGGCTTTCTATCAAGTCACCATCGATGGCCGAGCAACCGCCGATGTCGCCGCGGACCTTGGCATCAGTGTGAATGCTGTTCGCAAAGCAAAATCGCGAGTGTTGCGTCGGTTACGTGATGAGTTCGGCGACCTGTTGAGTTAGTGCTATGGATCAAGATAAACACGTTACAACATTTCGAGCCGATTGCCAGGAAACTGCAGCCAACCTTGCGGCGTGGCTGTCGGTCGACGGGATTTCAGCCGAAGTAGTCGATCCAAAGTCGGAGAGTGTCTATTCCTGGTTGTGGTTGGAATTCATCAAGAACTCGGACCATTTCGTAGTTTGTGTATATGATCTGGTCCAAGCCCAGCAAGCAATTAATGCGATCGTGGAACTTCGAGCGGACATCGCCAATAATCTCGTGCACCGAGAAGGTCGCGGATGGGCAAGTTCTCAATGTGAAAGTTGTGCGCGGACGAGTCTTTTCGCAGAAGAAAAAATTGGCGAGACACACGACTGCCTGTATTGTGGCGCATATGTTGACGTCAGCGGATTTTTGCGTCTAGATCTTGATGCCGATTGGGAAACCGTTTCGTTCGAAGAAGAAACGGATTCGCTCGTCAACGATCAACTGCGTAATCGAGTAATGCAACCAGGGCACGATGTCTCTACCGCCAAGCAGATGTTTAATGACCTACTTTACGAGACTGACACCGAAGAGTCGGAAGCGATCATTTTTTGGAAAGTGTTGAAGCAGTTTTCAGAGGCCGAATTCTCGTGCGTCGATGAACAGGCTCAATTCAATTGGTATGCTTCGAAGTCTCTCGATCTATTTGTACATACGTTAACGGTGACAATCTTTTGGTGGACGAGAGACGAACATGAGAACTTTTCCGTCGACGAATTGAACGTCGGCCTGCATTTTCTGCCAACCGACACAGTGGGGACAACATTAGAATTTGACGGCAATTTCCAATCAGAACATTCGGTCAATTCTAGTGATTTCTCGAATATGATCGAGTTTTTCGATGCGATCGAGAATCTACCGAACTTTAGGCGAGTTCTCTCTCTTCCGTCTCATTCGTGTTCTGTCCAACAATCCACCAAACCACGGGACGGATGAGTCCCGACTCCAAAAGTCGTGGCATGCCCCTTCGTTGTACCTTTTAGACGGAAAAACTACGGGCTACAACCAAAGTTAGGTGAGGTTTGCGATACCAGCGATGAAATGTCCGACGCGTGATGAGTTGATGGAATTTGCTCTGGGCAATTTGCCAGACGAGGCCATTGAATCGGTCACCGATCATCTGGAAGCGTGCTCGGATTGTGAGTCGACCGTGTCGGAGCTTGAGGCTCAGTCGGACACGTTCATCGGACATCTGCGCGAGCCGGCCGAGCCGAGCCCGCATGCCGGTGAAGCGGAGTTCGAGCAAGCCTTGGCAGCGATCAAACAGATTGGACGCGTGCCTCGGTCCGACGATCGAACGGAGTTGGCGGTCGAGGTCGCACAGCTTCGTGACTATCGGTTGTTGGCCAAGCTGGGCGAAGGTGGCATGGGGACGGTGTACAAGGCGTTGCACACCAAACTGCAACGCATCGTGGCACTGAAAATCTTGCCGGAGCACCGTAGTGACCCTTCTTCCGTCTCGCGATTCGAACGTGAAATCGCGGCCGTGGCAAAGTTGAATCATCCCAACATTGTGAGCGCGTATGACGCGGGAGAGGACGAAGGCATGCACTATCTGGTCATGGAACTTGTCGAAGGAATTGATCTCAATCGATTAGTTAAAAACGTCGGCCCGCTGCCAATCGCCGACGCCTGTGAAATCGCGCGGCAAACGGCGCTCGGTCTGCAACATGCACACGAACACGGACTTGTGCATCGAGACATCAAGCCATCGAACTTGATGCTGACGAGGGTCGAGAGTCAAGGGTCGAGAGTCGAGAGCAAGAATTCCCTGGACCCTAGTCCCTCGACCCTAGACTCACGCGCCAGCGTCAAAATTCTCGACCTTGGACTGGCATTGCGGCAAAACGATGCACTTCGGCACGAGAACCTAACGAACACGGGCCAAGTCATGGGTACGCTCGACTATATGGCTCCCGAGCAAGCCAACGACAGCCACAACGTCGACATCCGCGCCGATGTCTACAGTCTCGGTTGCACGTTGTACAAACTTTTGACGGGCGAAGCTCCGTTTGGCGGCGACGATTTTCAAACGCCCGTGAAAAAGATCATGGCCCATGCAAATTCGGCTCCCGTTTCGGTTCAAAAGAAGCGCAACGATGTCCCCGACGGACTCGCATCGTTGGTCGATCGCATGTTGGACAAGAATCCAGGCGACCGTCCCACGTCGCCCGCCCAAGTGGCCGCGGCACTTGAGACGTTCGCGACCGGCAGCGATCTACAAAACCTCGCTGCCCAAGTTGACGACGTGTCCGCGCACGACGACCGAATCGCGTCGGCCGCGGAGATTCCTGTCATGCTGTCGACAAGCGGCGGTGACGGTCATGATACGATCCGTCGCAAGATGATCGACGCCGACGAACCGCAACGGATGCGCCCCGCTCATTACATCTGGGCCGGTGCGTTTGCCGCTGGATTGGCATGCATGTTCGTCATGATCACGATCGCCGAAATGTCGCTGGCCTTCGAAGCCGTGTCAGGAACGATGAATCCGGCCCAGAGCCTCGCTCGCGAGATTTCCGATTCGCTGCAATACGTGGCCTTTTCGATTCCGGTGGCGATCCTCAGCATCATTTTTTTCGTCCGCGGCTATCGCTGGTACCGGCGGGCCATCTCCGCCAAAGACATGCCCATCGAACGATTGCCTCAGTATTTCGTTCCGGGGTTCTGGAAAGTTACCGCGGTGATCGGCGGATTCATTTTGATCGGCCTGTTCATGGCGTGGATGATGCCCAACCATCGCAGCTACCTGGTGGTCGAAACCGAGGAAGAAGCGAAGGTCGAAATCACACGAGACGACCGCGTCGTGAAAGTCGTCACGATGAACAACTACGATTCCGTTCAACTAAAGCCCGGCAAGTACAAGATACGATTGCTCGACGACAATGGCCAACGAGTCTTGGACAAGAGTCAGTTCAACTTGGGCGTCGACAAGGAAATTGTAATTCGCATACGCGGGGCGGCCGAGTGGATTTCGAAGGAGCCCGTTGTGCTGCAGACGGTCGACAAGGACGGCCCGCTTGTCTACGGTTCCCAGCCGTTGGACATCGTGTGGCAAGGTTCTTCGCCCACCTTGGTCACGATGGGAATCAAGGACGGCAAGGATTCGACGACCATTTGGCGAGAGAGCAAGGATCGCAAGTCGTGGATCGACGTTCGCAGCGTTGATGGCATGACCACTGCATATGCCATCGCATTGAAAGACGGCATCGGATTGATCGGTATCAAAGACCGCACTGACGAAGTGCAGAGCGACGCAGACGAACCGGACGAGGAAGCAGCCGATCCGCCCATGACTTATCAGTTTGTTCGCATCGCGGACGGCCGTACAAACGAGCCCGTGGTAGTCCACAGTTCGCCGGGCTGGGGACGCGTGGGGGGAATCCATTCCGATGGCGATTTGGTCTTGGTGTTTTTGATACACGGCGACTTGGGCCACACCAGCAAATTGTTGTTGTTGCAATCCACTGATGGCGGAAGAACGTGGCCAGCAGAGCCCAAAACGCTTCACGAATCAGCAGTCATGATGCATGCACTTCGGCTGACGCATCAAAGCGACACCGGCGAACTCACGTGCATTGTGTTCAACGAGCGGCGGCAACCCGAGTGTCATCACGGCACGGACCAAGGCAAGAACTGAACGAAGCAACCGATGAAACTGTCTGACGAATACGAAGCGGACGGAATTCGCGTGCCGCTGGCGTTGGTTTCGACCGAGTCGGGCCTCGGCATGATCTATGTCGCTGCGGGTGACGACCCGGCCGCTGAACTGTTCGGCTCGTATCTGTTCACGACGTCGGTTGACGGTGGCAGATCCTGGTCGAAGGCCGTCGCGATGGCCAAACCGATGGGCATTTTGGAGCCCGGCATGTTGGTCGATGCCGTATCCAGCGGCAAAGCGATTTTTGTCACCTACATGCAAGTCCAAGGTGAAACGCCGCAAGAGCGACGAACGAACTGGGGTGACAACAAATGGATTTGCCGCCAGCTTGTTTCCAAAAACGCGGGCAAGTCTTGGCAAACGCAACCACTCCAGAGCGAAGGGTACGGAACGCCGGCGTTTCATCGATTGAGCATTTCGCCAGACGGGAGCCGCGTGTTGCTAGCGACGGATGTGAAGTCGCAACAAGAGTCGCGGTTCAAGCTCGTGATCGAAGAATCCGTGCGTGATGAGTAACCACGCCTGTCGTAGCTGCGTTTGCCAAAACGCGGATCTTTTCAACAAGATCCGCACTCTTGGCGAGTGCAGCTACATTCGTTCAACTTGCGGTTGCTCGCTATCGCAACGGAAAGCGAATAAAATGAAACGGTCCGTTCAACCTTTTCATTTTTCTTTCGCCCCCGGCGATGGACTCACGAGTCGAAGAAACCCCCGATGCGTCCTCAAGCAGCTCGATCGAATCGAGTTTGCTCGAGCGCGTGCGCGAACATGACCGCGACGCGTGGCAACGGCTGGTGCATCTTTATAGTCCGTTGATCTACGACTGGTGTCGCAGACAAGGATTGCAGTCGGCGGACGCGGCCGATGTGATGCAGGAGACATTCCGATCGGTCTCGACCAGCATCGATCAATTTCGCGACGAGCGACCGGGCGACAGCTTTCGCGGCTGGTTGTGGACGATCACACGGAACAAGATCCGCGATCATTTCCGATCCAAGGCTGATCGCGCGAACGCGGCCGGCGGCACGGCGATGCTGCAACGCTTGAACAACTTGCCGGACGCCGAGCCACCCAGCGTCAGTGAAGCACCCAAGAGCCAAACCGTCAAAAGTCCACTGGCTCGCGCGATGGATATGATCCGCGGCGATTTTGGCGAGGCGACTTGGCAAGCGTTTTTGCGGCTGACGATTCAAGGCCACGCGGCCGCCGAAGTTGCCGCCGATTTGGGCATCAGTGTGAATGCGGTGCGCAAAGCAAAGGCCCGAGTTTTGCGGCGTTTGCGCGAAGAATTTGGCGATTTGCTGGATTAGCCAACTTTTCGAGGCATGGGTTTCCGTTGTACTGGTAGCAAAGTGAAGTACTCATCGACTTCGCGCATTGTCGCCTTTCGCTCTGCGAAAGAGCGTACTTTCGCGGAGCGAAAGGCGACAAACATGCTAACCACCAAATGCCCGCCGCGTGAACATCTCGAAGCTTTTGCCAAAGGTTGGTTGGCTGACGAAGAGATCGAGTCAGTGACCGACCACCTGGAAGCCTGCGACGACTGCGAAAACACTGTTGCGTTTTTCGACGACGACTCAGACACCTTCATCGAACAAATGCGCGAGCCGATCGAGCACGCCGAGTTTGCGGACGAACCAGATTTTCAACAGGCGGTCGCGGCGATCGAATCATTCGACCGTGATGCGAGTTCCACGACGCAACCCGGTCAACTGCGCGAATACCAGTTGCTCGACAAACTCGGCGAAGGCGGGATGGGCACGGTTTATCGAGCATTGCATAACCGAATGCAGCGCGTGGTCGCCTTGAAAATCCTTCCCGCGCATCGGCGCGATACGTCGAGCGTCTCGCGATTTGAACGCGAAATTCAAGCCGTTGGAAAATTGGATCATCCGAACATCGTGCGAGCGTACGATGCTGGCGAGGACGAAGACATGCACTACCTGGTCATGGAATTGGTCGAGGGAATTGATCTTCATCGCTTGACGCGCCAGTGTGGGCAGTTGCCGGTTGCTGATGCGTGTGAACTTGTGCGGCAAGCGGCTCTTGGTTTGCAACATGCACACGAGCACGGCCTCGTGCATCGCGATATCAAGCCGTCGAACTTGATGCTCTGTCGAACAGACGAGTGGTCGGACAAGGATGTCCAACCTACAGTGAAAATCCTCGACCTGGGCTTGGCACTGCTTCAGAGCGACGAGCATCGGCACGAGATGACGAACACGGGACAAGTGATGGGAACGCTGGATTACATGGCTCCCGAGCAGGCGAGCGACAGCCACGCAGTTGACATCCGTGCCGACATCTACAGCCTGGGCTGCACGCTTTACAAATTGCTCGCTGCTAAGTCGCCATTCAGCGGTCCGTCGTACGATACGCCGGTGAAGAAAGTCATGGCTCATGCGAAAGAGGCCGCGCGTTCGATGAAGGACATTCGCGAAGATGTACCTAGCAGATTATCGGATTTGGTCGATCGCATGTTGTCCAAAGATCCGGCCGATCGGCCGCAATCGCCGGCCGAACTTGCGGCCGTGTTGGAGCCGTTCTGCGTAGGACACGATCTGTCGGCGATGGCCGAGCAAGTCGACGAGATGCCGGGGCACGACAGACGGATTGCGTCCGCGAATGAGATTCCGATCTTGCTCAAGGACGGCGTTGTTCACTTGCCGGGCAAAGGTGGCGATGTGGCGGACGGGCATCGGCAAGGTGGCTTATGTCTCGCGTTGGGATCGACATCGATGACAGTGGCACTGGCGTTGTTGATCCTTGCCGTGGCTGGTCTGTCGAAGGCTTATCGGTTGCGCGAGATGGGGTTTCCAAGCTTTGATGGATTCGCGGCGATGATCTCGGAGTCGATCGGCTGGGTGGGTTATGCAGTGCCAGCGTTCGTGTGTGGGTTGGTGTTGCTCATCGTCAGTTATCGGCAGCGTGGGCAACTCGACTCGTCGATCACTCCGCTTGACGAGCGACGGCGGCCGACGGGTGTTGGATTTTTCTTGACGGCGATTGCGACGATCATGTTGATCACGACTGGCGCGCTGGCGGTGTTTTTGCTGAACACGCCGCATGGCAAACTCGAAGTACGCACGAATGACGAACACGTCAAAGTCGAAGTCAGCCACGACGGCAAGATCAAAATCATCGACACGTCGACCAAAGACACGATTGAGCTGGCCGCAGGTGAATATGGCATTCGAGTCGTCGGCGAAGAGAAAAAACGATTTCGAGTGGATACGGACCGCTTCACGATTCGCCGCGACGAAAAGGTGGTCGTGCGTGTCACGTTGTTGCCGAGCGATGGTGACCTACCAACCGAGCAAGAGAAAACGCCGATGTTCGGTGGCAAGCCGCTCAGTTATTGGGTCGCTCAGCTCAAGGACCGCGATCCGGCGTTTCGCCAGAAGGCCATCGAAGCGATCGTGAGTTTCGGCAACGCGGGTGCACCACCGCTCATCAAAATGCTGGAAGACGAAGATGCTTACGCCCGTTATCAGGCGGTGCGTGGTCTCACCGAGCTTGCTCCCACAGGCAAGCAGGCCGTGCCACGTTTGATCGAGTTGCTCGATGACCCCAAAGACAAAACGTTTGGCAAGCATCCGGACGATCGAACGTACCAACAATTGCTCATCTGTCTCGCCCGGTTTGGGCCTCACGCCAAGTCGGCCCAAGACGTGCTGGTGAAAGAGCTAAAGGACAAAGATCGTCGTAAGTATTGTGCGTTGGCCGCGTGGTGTTTGGGATTCATCGAGGCTGACCGCGACCGGATTGTCGAGCCGTTGATCAAGTTGTTAGCGTCGGAAATAGACGATGAACGACGGGCGGCGGCGTATGTGCTCGGGCAAAGCAAATCGCATGCGGAGAAGATCACCCAGGCCCTGGCGAAGACGCTGGTGACTCCGTCGCTGAATTTGGGTTCATTGGTCAATGCCGCTCCGCCGGTCAGCCAGGCGGATGAATTGCTCAGCGGCGACGGCATGACCCATGTCCGCGAAAGCCACGCCCAAACGATGGTCCTCGATACGCTGGTTTCCTTTGGCGAGTTGGCCGATGAAGCGATTCTGGAATTATCGCGAAACAAGACTGTCGAAGCTCGGGGGTATGCGGTTCAAGCCTTGCGGCAGCGCGGGACGTCGGCAGCGATCAATCGCATGGTCGCAATGCGCGGCGAAAGCTCGGATGAAACGGCATACATTACCTCTAGTATCAACAGCACGTTGTACATGGTCGCCGGAACGAACACGGTCGCCTTTTTGCAAGCGGCCAGAACCTGGAATGCGGACACGCGCGCCAACATCGCGAACGCTTTGGCACCAAATTTTATCGATTACTCAGGTGACGGAACTTTTGGTGTCGGCGCAACGCCACGCCCGCGACCTGAGCAACTTGCGAAGGATCCCAAGTTGACGATCGACGTTTTGACGCGGGCTATCACGCACATCAAACGATTTGGCGACCACCACTCCATCGCCGCGGCGGCAACGTTGGCATTGATTGGGAGCGACGACGCGAAGGAAGCCTTGAAAAAGCTCCAGGAGCACGAATCAAAGAAGGTGCGCGACGCGGTGGCCAAAGTGTTGGGCGTTGCGAGCAAAGAGCCGCCGCCGAAGCCAAAACCCGCACCCGACACGGGGATCGGCGCGTCGATGCAAAAGCGGTTGGACAAGGCCCTGGCCACGGTCAAAACAGCGCTCGCCGAAGCGAAAAAGTTGGAAGCGACCGACAGACGGCGTGCGGTTGAAGTGCTCATGCCTGCGATGCTTGAGGCGGAGTTGCTGGACAGTTTCGACGTAGAAGATGGAACGGAGTTGTACATCAAAGTCGATGCGGAATTGAATCGGATCGATCCGACGGGCAACGTCCGGCGGCTAATCACGAGCGAGCGGACGGCGGCGGAGATCGAGCGATACGTGACCGAGGCACTGATCGACATTCGACAGTCCTTTGAATCGACCGACCGCACACTGATGAAGTATCGCACGCAAATGCAGCGTTTTCGATCGCTGGCGAAGGAACGCGTGGTCGATCCGAATGTAAAGCGCGACATCGACGCTCATCTGCTCGCGACCGATCGCAAGGTCTACGGCGCGGTCACTTGGGTCAAAGAAAACCCAGTCGTGATCGAATCGTTTGGCTTGCCGCGCGAGCGAGGAAAAATCTTTCTGGCTGGGCCAACCGATTTGAATTACTGGCTGGGCGGCATGGCGATCCTGTCGAAGCGCGAGTTCAAGGACAACTCGGAGACAGATATTTGGATCGGCACGAGCAACGACAAGGACCCGAAGAAGCCGTACGAAAACTTGACGTGGCGAAAACACACGACCGTCTTGTCGGCGAGCAATCCGAAGTTGATGCACTCGGGCGATCGTGTTTCGATGCCGGGCACGATCGAAAAGTTGAACCGCAACGATGTGCGGCTTCATGTCGTCGATTTCACCAAGCCGGACGACAGTTACGAGAGTAACACCCACCACGTTGACCTGAAGATCGACGAAAGTATTGTAAGCGATCTGAGCGTCGAAGCTGTCCTGCACGCTCAAGCATCGACTCGACTCGACGAAAAACGATGGCACCAATCGCTGTTTTACCGGTTGGGAATGACCGAGGGCAAGAAGAAGGATCGCTGGCAATTGATGCACGTGGGCCGGTCGAACGACGGCGGATTGAGCGAGCCACGGCCGGTTACCAATCCGATTCGCTGGCCGAGCATGAAACTGCAGCCGCCAGCGGTCGCGATGTCCGATCGGCACATCCTTTGTTTCGCCATGAACGAGCAAGACCAGGCCGTTCTCTTCCGCACGCGCGACGGCGGCAAGACTTGGAACGAAGAACGCGTGGCGCTCGACGACGGCGTCAAGGCGAAAAAACGCATTCCGCTGGTGATGTGGGACCGCGGATTCTTCGAATTGGTTTACGCCACCGTTTCCGACGACATCGAGACTCTTGGCGAGCAATTTCAATTGTTCAAAGCCCAATCGTTCAACGAAGGCCGAGCGTGGCAGGAGATTCGACGGATCACCGAGCCGTTCGAAGCGGGGCTCGAAGATTGGCTGTACGCCGTGCGAGCGGTGGGCGGTGGCAATGAAGCATTCGTCCTTTACAAACCGGATGCCGATTCAATGCGGTTGTTGGCGACCGTGGACGAAGGCCGCACATGGCAAGATATTTCACTGGCTGACCAGTTCGACGGCGATCTGGAAATCTGCGCGATGAAGATGCACCGCGACGGCGTGATGTTCGCCGGCCACGTCTACGATCGGTCGCGAGACGAAAACCAAGCCCAACTCGTGTTTCAAAGAATCTCGATGGGCCGGCTGCGACTGAAAGACGACGCGAGCGCGACGGCGAACGAAACCAAAGTCCGCATCGCGCTGAGCGAACCGGCCGGCGCGATCATTCGACAGCCGAACGAAAAGGGCAAGTTTGATTCCAAACCGATTGGCTTCCCGGGCGAAATCCGGCTCGAACCGGGGACAACCTCGCGGTTGAAACTAATGGGGATTCCCAAACGCGTCGGAAAACGATTCTATCCGACCATCGAAATCCCCGAGTTGTCCAACCCCTCGAAGAAGTTTTATCAAGCGGCCGAGATTTCGATTTCGTTTACACAATCTGATATCGACCGAGCACAGTATGGGAGCCTCGTGACGAAGGTGGTCGTCTGGCCGCGCGATGGTGGACCGATCCAGACGCTCGTCAAGTCGACGAAACTGAACACGTTTTTTGCTCCCGATTCCTTCGAATTTGAAGGCTCGGCAACCGGCAACGTCGAGGAGCTGGCGGAACCAAAAGAAGCAGCGGATGACGACGTGCCCAAGGGCGACCCCAAGAATGCCAAAGTTGCCAAGGACAACTGGCTCGATCCTGGACTCGACCCGATCGCCGAAGGCCGCAAGCTGGGGACGGTTCTCGCGATCGTGCGTTTGGGCAACGTGGACTTCGAAAAACGAATCCATTTGGCCGGTAAGAAGACACCTCGCAACGGCATCGAATGGCATGAGCCGATGATGCCGATTCGAATTCCGCACACCGAGCCGCGGCAGGTCCACGTCGTGAAAGAATCGCACGACATGAATCGCAACGTCACCATCTGGGAAGTGCGATTCAACGCCCCGGTCGAAACGCCCGTCAAAGCGTCGGTCGAATTCCCCGATCTATCGCGACGGGCAAAGACCTATTTCGCCCATTGTGCGCTGCCGCTACGTTTGACCGCTAACGACGTCGAAACCATCCGCGACGGCGACCTATTCACGAAGAAGAAATCGATCACTCACGTCTTTTTTATTCCCAATCCAGAGTTCACCGAGTTGTCACTCGCCGGCGTCGACACATTGGTCAGCACACGTTTGGACCCAGGCGTCGACCCAATCGCCGAGGCCAAGCGCCAGGGAGAAATCGTGGCCGTGTTGCACTTGTCGCCGGGACCAAAGGTGAAGTTTGAAAAAGGTGAGAAGTTCTTGATCGATCCGAAGAAGACGGGTGCGTATTGATCTTTCGCGGCACAGGCTGCCAGCCGCGTCGTTCGGCTTGCTGGCGGGCCCAGCGAATCGCGTCGCGACGACTGCCGAAGCGGCCCCAGATCTTCTTGCTCATCGGCCCGTGAAGTTTTCCGTCTTCCCCACGCCGCAGCGTGTACATCGCCACCAGCGTCACGATTTCGATGACCCGCCAACTGAATCCGTCGGCGGTGATTCCCAAGGCGGCATCCAACGGAAACCAACCGTGGCCTTTTCCGCGCCGGGGCCGCAAATAAACCCGGCCGAAGGTCATCGCGCCGCAAAAGGTTTTGATCGTGCGTTTGGCGAAATTTCGTTCGACCTTCCAGTCACCGAGCCAGGCGGAAACACCGAAATTAGCAGGTGATTATGGTGGAATCACCTATCATTGAGTTGCTCGACTGTCTTTTAGCTGGTCTGCGCACAACCTTCATAAAAGTAATCAGCGCAAGCATGAATTGCCGACGCAGGTTGTCGCGCTGGGCGACGATGTGCCGCCGGTCGCGATTGGGTTTACACCAGATTCCCTGGCCCGGCTACAAAGACAGTCGAAGAGCGGCGCTTCGAAGCGATCAACAATGCAATCCGGAAGACGGATTAGTTGGCGACTGCCTTCTCTAGGATTGCTTTCACTCGCGACGCAACGATCTCGTCCTCACTCGGCTTCAGCATGAACACCGAGATGAGAAATCCGTCGTCGCCCGTTCCGTGGACGCGCGCGGTTGCGATCGGAGGATCACCATCGGCCAGTTGTTGCTTCATTTCCGCTGGAGTGATTTTGACACGCTTTTCATCCCACAGAATGATCACGTGCGGCACATGATTTGCGATCGGTGGCACGACGCGTTTTGTGTGAACAGACGGAATCTTGGCTACCGCATTTTCAATCATCTCGATTCGTCTTTCCCACTCACGCTGTTCCGCGGCGTGATCCAGGTTGGCGAACCGCTCGACCGCGGCCCACATTGCGACCATGTCTTCCTTGCAGACCTTCATCCCACGGCCGATGTTGCCGCAGCGCGGCGCGGTGTTCAGTTTGGCCGCCTCAATAAGATCTTTGCGACCGAGTAGCAGGCCGGCGTCTTGCGGTCCGCGGATGGCTTTGCCGCCGCTAAAGACGACCATGTCATAACCGAGTTTGTTGTATTTCCAAAGTGCGTCGAGCGGCGGTGTGTCGGCGGCGGCGTCCAGCAGTGTTGGGACATCGTGCTTGCGCGCGACTTCGACCCACTCGCGCTGCGAGATCTTGCTTTCGCCTTCGTGCACGTTGTACGAGAACATCATCCTCGTGCGCTCGTTGATCGCGCGCCGAAGGTCATCGCTCGTTTCAACGTCGATCAATTTCACGCCGCAAGACTTCACTTGGTTGTCGTAACACTCGCGGTGCGATTTTTGGCGGATGACTTCGATGCCCTTTTCGGGCGGCAAAGGCAATCGGCTGACAAGACTTTGATCGCGATAGGTTAGCGCCGCCGCCGTGCCGACAACGATCCCACCTGCCGCGCCGGTCGTCACGAGTGCCGCTTCGACGTTGAGCAACTTGGCGATGCGTTCGCCAACACGGTCTTGCAACTCCGGCAAACTGACGAAACTCTGCGCGGCGGCATTCCAAGCCTCGATCACTTCGGGCGGCATCAGCGAACCGCCCAGCGTCGTGATCGTGCCGGCCGCGTTGATGATTGGCCGGATGCCAAGTGCGCCGTAAACGTCGGGCGTCGTTTGTTCCGATTCGCTTGCCATAGAAGTATCTCGCACGAGCATCGCGGCCAACGCGCCGCCGGCACTCGTCTTTAAAACCATCCGCCGCGTGACGCCGTTGTCACTCATCCTCGCACCTCAAAGATCGCTTCGATTTCACACGGAATGTCGCCGGGTAGCGAGACCATGCCGACGGCGCTGCGAGCGCCTTTGCCGTTTTTCTCGCCGAAGATTTCGACCATTAACTCGCTGAAGCCGTTGACGACCTTTGGTTGGTCTGTGAAATCGGGCGTGCAATTGACCATGCCGAGCACCTTTACCAAACGCACGACTTTGTCGAGGCTGCCCAGCACGTTGCGGACGCTGCTCAAGACGTTGAGCCCCGTCAGTCGCGCGGCGTCGTAACCTTGCTCGAGCGTCAAGTCATCGCCGACTCGGCCGCGCACCGCCTTGCCATCGACGCGGCCTGGACCATGGCCCGATGAATAAACCATATTGCCGACGCGCACCGCCGGGATATAAACCGCGACGGGTTTCGGAGGCGGCGGCAACTCGATGCCAAGTTCTTTGAGACGCTGCTCGGCGGATCCAGCCGCGTTCGCTTCATCGGCATTTGCGGATTTCGGTGAGAAGCTACGAAACAGATTGGGAAGCGTCGCGCCGGCCGTTACGCCTGCGCCGATCAGCAATGTGTCGCGAAGAAAGGTTCGACGGTCTTGATTTTCTTTCATGAATTTGTTCCTAGATTTAGAGTAACCTTCACCATCCGCGTGATGATCTCACGAAGCGCTCCGCCACGTGGAGTGATGACGACTATGTCAGCAGTTTCACGATGAGCGGTATCTCTTTGGAGTGGAAGATCCGCTGTGGTCGCTTTCTGGTATCCGACTCTCTCGAGTGGTCGAAGTCAACAGATTTCTGCGGATTGGGACCTCTAATCAACGAATGTCAGAATATCTTGGGAGTCTGACATGTCGTCAAGCAACGCGTTTGGGTTCTCTTTTTTCAAGTCGTCAGCGGAGAAAATCCCGGTGCAGACGCCGATGGCTTTCGCGCCGATGTGGTGCGCGCAGCGAATGTCGTTCGGGGTATCGCCGATGACGAAGGTTCGGTCGAGAGAGACCTGGCCGTTGAGATGGTCCTTGGCGGCGGCCAGAGCGGCGGTGGCGACGTCGTTGCGGTTGTGGTGATCTTCACCGTAGCCGCCGAATGTGAAGTGGTGGTAGAGGCCGAAGTGTTCGAGTTTGATTTGTGCGCCGCGGGGCACGTTGCCCGTCAGTAGACCAACCGCGACATCATCGCGAGCCGATAGCGATTCAAGGACACTCGTGACACCCGGAAGGACTTCGCCGTCTTTTTCGGCGAGAAGCTTAGGGAGCAATCGAAGATAGGAATTGATTAAGCGTTGCCAGTTTTCAAATGAATCTTCAAAACCGTGGCGCTCGAAAAGGCTGCTGGCAATCACACGGTCGGTGAACCCGTGGACTGGCACATCCTCGGGATCGTCGACGCCAAACTCTGTTCGCATCGCTTCGCGCAACGACGCTTGGCCCGCGCCGCCGGATCGTATGAGCGTTCCGTCGATGTCGAATAAGAAAACGTGCATCCTGCAAGTCTAGCACGGCACATTCCGCCTTGACACGCCAGCTAGCTGTTGTGCATAGTTTTGTATTGCCTCAACCCAGAAGGACCAAGCTCCAATGACCAATGACCAAAAACTCGCTGTGATCCGTCGTTGGTCATTGGTCATTGGGATTTGGACATTCGGGCAACTCATGGCTGCCATCGTACATGCCCAGGATTTGCCCACCGAAGATGATTACTATCCGATTTTCAAGTTGCCCGTGCCGACAGGCGTCGTGCTGGAGTGCGGCGGGTTGGAGTTGATGCCGGACGGAAAGCTGGCGGCTTCTTCGCGTCGGGGCGACATTTATACATTCAGCAACCCGTTTTCCGATGACGTCGAAGAAATCGAGTCGGTGAGATTTGCCGGTGGACTTCATGAAGTTCTGGGGCTGGCTCAGCGCGACGGCTGGTTGTACGCGACTCAGCGTGGCGAAGTCACTCGTTTGAAGGACGAAGACGGTGACGGCCGTGCGGACATCTTCGAAACCGTTGGCGATGGCTGGGAGATCAACGGCGACTATCACGAATATGCGTTTGGATCAAATTTCGACAAAGAGGGCAACATTTGGGTCGTGCTTTGTTTGACCGGCTCGTTCAACAGCAATTCGAAGTTTCGCGGCTGGTGTATGCGTGTGACGCCAGACGGCAAAACGATTCCCACATGCAGCGGCATTCGTTCGCCGGGCGGCATTGGTTTTAATGCGGTGGGCGACGTGTTTTACACCGACAACCAAGGCCCGTGGAACGGAACAAGCAAATTGAGTTGGCTGCGTCCCGGTTCGTTTCAAGGACATCCGGGCGGCAATCGTTGGTATGACGTCACCGACGGGGTGATCGGTCCCAAACCAACCGAACCGAAAAGCGGCAGCCGTATCATGGTCGAAGCCAAGAAGATTCCGGAATACGAGCCGCCCTGCATTTTGTTCCCGTACAAAAAGATGGGGCAATCGGCCAGCGGCATCACCTGTGACACGACGGGCGGAAAGTTCGGTCCGTTTGCCGGACAAGTGTTCGTCGGCGATCAGACGTTTAGCACTGTGATGCGTTGTTATTTGGAAAAGGTCCAAGGCCACTATCAAGGTGCGTGTTTCGATTTCCGTCACGGCATCGGTTCGGGGACGCTGGCGATGATGTTGACGGACAACGGAAAAATGTTTGTCGGTGGAACCAATCGAGGCTGGGGTTCGCGCGGCAACAAGCCGTTTTCGTTGGAGCGGATCGGCTGGACAGGCAAGGTGCCGTTTGAAGTGCACGAAATGCGAGCGAAGCCGGATGGTTTCGAGCTGACGTTTACGAAGCCCGTGGATCCGAAAACGGCCGGGGACATCGCATCGTACAAGTTGCCTACCTACACTTATATCTTCCAAGCCAGCTATGGCAGTCCCGAAGTGGACCACACCGAGGCCAAAATCACCAAGGCTGAAGTCGCCGCCGATGCCAAGTCCGTGCGATTGTTCGTTGATGGCCTGCAGGAAGGCCACGTCCACGAGCTTCACATGGACGGCATCCGCTCAAACGAAGGCGTACCGTTGCTGCACAAGGTGGGCTATTACACGCTGAATTACATTCCCGAAAAGTAATCCACAGCACGGACAGGTAAACCGTTGCGACATGTTGCCCGATCGGCTACAAGTGAATGAAAGCCATTCACGAACCAGGCGAGGGCGATCATGAGCAAGACGACACTGATAGCGGCATCGGTTACGGCTTGGATGACCCTTTTTCTTTCCAACGCGCTGTCGCAAGAGCTGTTGCAAGGCCACAAAGCGGCGTTGACCTCGTTGGATTTTTCCGATGACGGCAAACTGCTGCTCAGCAACAGTCTCGATGGGCTGGTGCTGATCTGGGATGTGGAAAAGCGAGAAGTGAAACGAGCTTTTGGTGCGGCGCGCGGCGATACGGATTTTTTGCCGAACCGGGCGGCCCTGATGCCGGATGGCAAATCGCTGCTCGTCGCGAGTGCCGCGGGAGGCGTGCAACGATGGGACATCAAGACCGGCGAAGTTCAAGAGAAGGTCGATGCCAGTTTGAGTATAACGTCGAATCTCGCCGTGTCGCCGGATGGAAAATACGTTGCCTGGGATGATCGAGTACTGGGTGGCATCAAGATTTGGAATGCACGCTTTGACCGGCTCGAAAAAGTCGGTGTTAAGTCGGAGGCGTTTGGCGGCTTTGTCGAATTCTCGCCCGATGGGACGAAGTTGCTGGCGACCGCCGAACCGAGTTCGATTGGTTTGTGGGACATCAAGTCGGGCAAGCAAATCGCCAAAAAGCCCGGACGCCCACAAGCCGGCATGACAATGCGAGCCTCGTTTTCGCCACAAGGCCGCTTCGTCGCCCAACCGGCGGGCTTCAATGACAAGGGCAAATCTACCGTGGTTGTCTGGGACGCGCGAATCGGCGAAACCGTCGCCACGTTGACGTCGCCATCGCCTGTGTTTATTTCGCACACATCGTTCTTACAAAGAAACGTTGTCGTCACCAGCGGCACGAGCACGGCCATCACATTGTGGAATGTCGACACGGGACAAGTCATCGCCACGCTCGGAAAGGAACCCAACGTCGCCGCAGGAACGCTGGCCAAATACAAAGCGCTCGCCGCGCTGGAAGTTTCGCCCGACGGGACACTCGTCGCGACGTGTGCCAGCGACGGCAACGAAACGGACATCCGATTGTGGGACGTTTCGGAGATCGCGTTGCCGCCGATCGTTCAACCCGCGGCCGTTGCGGGAGCAGGCACGTCGGACTTTCGCACCTGGACGAGTTCCAACGGCCAATTCAAAGTCGAAGCGATGCTGGTCCAAGTCGACGATGGCAACGTGGTCATGCTCACGCGCCAAGGCCGCGCGATCACCGTTCGATTGAATCAACTGAGCGACGCCGACCAGCGTTACGTAGCGTCCAGCGAAGAGTCGAAAGATTGAAACGCGATGCGTCAGTGAAGACCGTCAACACTCGGCCTCGCTGACGCTTCTTGTTACGATGACATGGCCATATCAATCGAGCAATTCGTCGCATCGCTGAACGGCAGCGGTTTGTTGGAAACCGCCGAGGTCGCCTCATTTGTCCAGTCGCTCCCGTCGGAAATGCAGACCGATGCTCAGGCCGTCGCTCGTGAACTGGTTCGACAAGGGAAACTGACCAAGTATCAAGCCAACGCCGTCTATCGAGGCAAAACCAAGTCGCTCGTTTTCGGCGAATACACGGTGCTCGGGCAGATCGGCAAGGGCGGCATGGGCGTCGTGTTCAAAGCTTGCCATCGTCGGATGAAGCGCGAAGTTGCCGTCAAAGTGCTGCCAGCCGAAACGATGAAGGACGAAGACGCGATCAAGCGTTTCTATCGCGAAGTCGAAGCGGCCGCCAAATTGATGCACTCGAACATCGTCACGGCGCTCGATGCCAGCGAGCACCATGGCATGCACTATCTGGTGATGGAATATGTCGAAGGCAAGGATCTGTCGGACATTCTCGAACGAAACGGCCCGCTGCCGGTCGAGCAAACGGTGGACGTCATCGTGCAAGCGGCGCAGGGGCTGGAATACGCACACAAACAGGGTGTCGTGCATCGCGACATCAAGCCCAGCAATTTGTTGCTGTCCAAGGAAGGCACCGTCAAAATCCTCGACATGGGTTTGGCGAGGCTGCGTGGTGACGGCGTCGGAGACAAAGCAGCGCGCGCCAAGGAGTTGACCGAAACGGGCCAGGTGATGGGGACCATCGATTACATGTCGCCCGAACAAGCCGAAGACACGCGGCAAGCCGACCATCGCGCGGACATTTACAGCCTCGGTTGCACGCTGTATCGGTTGATTTCCGGCACTACCGTCTACGAGGCCGACACGTTGATGAAGAAACTGCTGGCACATCGCGAGAGTCCGATTCCCAGCCTGCGCGCGATATGCCCGAACGCGCCGGTCCATCTCGACGCCACCTTCCAGCGAATGATCGCCAAGCATCCCGAAGATCGCCAGCAATCCATGACCCAGGTGATCGCCGAACTGCAGACGAGTCTTGTGCCCGACACAAACGCGCCGGCACTGGCGAGCAACGTCATCGCAAGTGGTTCATCTTCCGACCATGCACTGAGCGATTTCCTGGCCAACATCGATGGTCCGCCGGCCACCTCACAACCAACCGCTGCATCTCAAGACGAGACAATCGATCTGAACCGCCAGGACGAAGACACCGGCGACCAGATTCCAACTTACGTCGAACCCATCGAACGTCGAACCAAAGTGCTCGCCAAGAAAGAAGGCCAGCAGCGAACCGGCGAAAGGAAACTTACTTCATTCGCGATCGGGCTCGGTGCCCTGTGCGTCGCCGGCCTCATCGGGTTGGTCGTTTTCATCCTCAATGGGGACGGCTCCGATACGCCCAACACAGATCCCAGCCGCCCCATTGCCAACAACGGTTCGAATACGACGGAACAGCCCAATACCAGCGCAGTTTCCCCAGCGACCATCGTTGTTGACTTGAAGCTGGTCCACACGCTCGACCACGGCGAGCCCGTCATGCGTGTCGCTTTTTCTCCCGACGGAAAAACCATGGCAACGCAACAAGCCAATCAGTTGATTCAGTTGTGGACGCCCGGCGAATCCAAACCGCGATCCGTCATCAGCGGTCCGGCGGGCAATTCGGTCAAAGGGGGGCGCGGACGTCTGTCGTTTTCATCCGATGGAAAGATCCTGTGCAGCGTCCATGATTCGTTTCATCTCTGGAACACAACCACTGGTGAAGAAATTCTCCCACCGAAAAAACCAGGCAGCGTACGCATCGCAAGATTGACGCCCGACGACAAGTACATCGCGATCGCAGGCCACGATGACCAGTTTCGTTTGTTGGGTCGCAACACGTACGAAACGCAATTGGAGCTGCGGCACGATCGCGTCAACGCATTTGCTTTTGATCCGCGTGGTCGTGTTTTTGTCACCGCCGGCGAGGACCACGCGATCAAAGGCTGGCTTTGGGATGGATCGCCGCAAGGCACTTTGACCGATGCGCACGGAGCAAGCATTTCCGACGCCGTCATTTCCGCCGACGGAGAAAAACTTGCGACGACCGCCCGAGACAAGACGATCAAAATCTGGGAACCTGTCGAGGGCAAACTGTTGCTGGACTTGCGAGAGACGGCCGACGTACACACGTTGGCATTTGCGCCGGGCAGCCGCGTGTTGGCCGGTGCGATTGGCTACGGAAACAAAGTTGTGTTGTGGGACACGCAGTCCGGCAGGGTGATTGAGCGGTTCGAACCACAAACCGCGCCGGTCAACGACCTCGCATTTTCACCCGACGGCAATTGGCTGGCCACCGCGAGCCAGGACCGAACGGTTCGCTTGTGGCGTTATCAAGAGGTGGCCTTGTCGACTCGCGAGATCGCAGCCTACGACGTTTCGGTTTCGAGCCTCGACTTTTCTCCAGACGGAAAACACTTGGCGTCGGGTGGCGAGAATGATGTCGTGAGAATCTGGGAAGTCGCGTCGGGCAAGGCGCGCGATCTGGAGGCCTCGCCACTCTGGTACAAATGCTTGGCGTTTTCGCCCGACGGAAAGTGGCTGGCGGCCGTCGGATCCGGGGAAGCGGCCAAGCTGATCGATGTGGCAACTGGCAAGGTCGCGAGAAGCCTCAAAGCGAATTCATGGGTCGCCTGGTCCAAGCAGGGCAACTTACTGGCTGGCGGTTCTTACGATGAGGATTTTCGCGTGTTCGACACCCAGACATGGCAAGAGAAATTCGAGTTGGCGCACTCGCGGCCCTTGGTAGCTTTTTCCGCGGATGGCAAGGTGCTGGTGTCCGCAAACACACAAGGCGTCAAGTCGTGGGATATGTCCGACGGCACGCACTTGGCCGAGTTCGATATCGATGACACGGTTGACCTGCTGGCCCATCATCCTCGGACGGATGCGATTGTTACGGTGGATAATGGATCGTCAACGGTCATCAAAATCCACCAGCTTTCCACTCAGACAATTGAATTCGAGGCGGAACATGCGTTGTCACAAATCAAGTTTTCGCCCAACGGAGAATTAGTGGCGGGTTCACTGCACTATCAAAAAAAGATTATCTTCTGGGATGCGAGGACGGGCAATCAAGTGGGCGAGATCAAGCACCCTGACAGCGTGGATTGCCTGGACTTTGCCGACGACAACAAAACGATCGCGACCGGCTGTGGCGACGGTAAGATCCGTTTCTTCGACTACACTCGCTTGAAACCGTAGATCGACTAGCCCGGATTATTCATGAACCGCCGTCCAAACAACGTAATGTTCTCTGTGAAA
>CAYFJO010000065.1:0-35506 GCA_964343305.1 uncultured Pirellulaceae bacterium
CAAGGTACTTGTGGCCGAGCGGGAATAATTGGTTGTAATTCTCGGTGGCATAGTCGTAGTAGAACCAAATTGTGGGTGACCAGCAGTGACAGGTGAGTTGTCGACCGAGACCGGCAGTCACAAAACCTTCCGTTCCGTGGTCAACGTTTGTCGCGCGGCTACCGAATTGCACGGCGCTTTCGACTTCGTACAACCAAGCGGCACGATTACCGTTCAGGCGTCCGCCGATTGTGTGCAACGATTGGCCGATCCCGCTGTTGTCGCGGCCCAGGTAATAGAAATCGAACGTTGCGTTCTGCAAGCCGCTATAGACGGCGTACATGCCGTAAAACGGTTGCTGGTAGTCGGCGTTGTCCATGCGTGTTGGCAACACGGGAACAAAGTGTGTGAAAAACCCATCGACTGCCAGATTGCCGTTGTTGTACAACAGGCGGATGCCTTCAAACGTTCGACGTACGTTGGCCCAATCGAACGATGAGACCGTACGTTGTGCGCCGTAACTCAGCTCTTGCCGACCGATCCGCGCGGTCAGATTGCCCGTCAACTTCACATCCATGATGAAGTTCAAGAAATCCATGTTGTTCTGGTCAATGGGCCGAACGCCGTTGCCTTCAAACGCGGAATCGGCGAACAGCGTCTCGACATAGAATCGCAGGTTTGAATTGACCTGATAGTTGGCGAACAAACGGACACGGGAGAGCAGGAAGTCGTCCGTTGTCGCGCGAAATCGCTGGCCCTTCATCCCGGTTTCGTGATGATACCGAGCACGATATTGGCCACCAAAATCAAGCACGCCACAGGGACCGCACGGAATGCGTTTCAGTCGGTCGCCGAGCAGACAATCACAGTAGCACGGGTCGCACAAATAGCTGAAGTCGTTCGCATAGAATACGCCTTTATACGCGCCGGCCGCTTTCGCCTTTGCCGCTTTCTTCTGTTTACACGTGCACGATTTGCAGCAGCCACAACCGCTCGTGCAAGATGATTTGCCACATTCGCAGCCACAGCCGCCGCATTCGCATGAATCGCAACCACTCGCCAGGCCGCTTAAGTCCAACCGCTCTGTGTTCGACACGGCTTGAACCGGCGATGGAGCGCCATCAACGACCGAAGGAGTCGACGGCAACGCAGCATCAACGACCGTCGGTGGCGCCACTGGTGTGATGAGTTGGGCATCGAGCAGTGACGTGGAAAAGAAAACGACAGAGCAAGCGATCGTCAGAGTCGGCAAAAGGCGCATCGAGGTAAGCTCCCAATTCGTTAGGGGGAAACCAACCAATCGAGCCGAGGGAGAGGAAGCTAAAGGGGGTAAAGCTTCCGGCGCGAGTTGGGAAGAAGTGTTGTGGTTTGCAGGGGCAATTGCGGTGAGCAACCCACCCATACTTCTTCATTCGGCAACGTAGATGCCAAACTTAAAACCCGCCTCACAAATGGCGAATCGAACGGAAGATGTAATGATCGTGAAAACTCTGCCGGGCGTACACGTGGTCAGTGAACGATGTAGCAGTGCGGCAATGCCTTGCGCAGTCTTTGAACCCCAGTTGACGTCAACTTCGTTCCTTTCAAGTACAGTTTGGTCAACCCCTGGAATTGTTTGAAATGCTCAATGCTGGCGTCACTCACCTGGGTGTTCGAGAGCCAGAGGACCGAGAGTTTTTCAAGGCCAACGACATGCTGGAGACCCGCCCCGGTGATTTTCGTATCATCCAGTCCAAGTGTCTCCAATTGCGACAATCCAGCGATGTGCTTCATCCCGTCATCGGTGAAATCGACATGCTGAAGTGACAGATACTTCAGATTCTTCGAGTCTTTGAAGTGCGACAAGCCAGCTCCATCGATTTGCGTACCAGTCAGAATCAGCTTCTCAAGCGGCTCGATTTTTGCCAGGTGTACAAGCCCGCTGTCGGTGACTTTTGTGCGGTTGAGCCACAACGTTTTTAGATGTTGCAAATCCACCAGATGCGACATGGCCCTGTCGGAAAGTGGCGTTTCATCAAGCCCCAAGTGCTCCAGTTGAGTCAATTGACCGAGGAACCATGCCGCCTCATCATCGATCGTCAGCCCCTTCAGCGATAGATAGGTCAACCGCGGACAATCTTTCAAGTGCACCAAGCCCGGTCCACGAATTTGAGTCGCTCCCAAGTAGGCTCGCTGGAGCCTGTCCATGCCAGCAAGATGAACCAGCCCACGATCGGAGACCATCGACTGTTCAAAACGAATCGACGTGATGGATTTCAAACGTTTCAAATGAACCAGGCCGCTGTTTCCGCCCTTCCACTTGTTGTCCAACCGAACGCTGGTCCCGGAACCATTCAGGGTTGTGACATTCGCCCCCAAGGTTCTCAGCCGCATCATGGCAAGCTGGTCACGTTCATCCTGGTGTTTCGCTAGCGCGCTCGCGGCCCGCGCGGCCAACTGAGGACGCGACGACTTGGCCAGCGATTCCAACGCCAACACCGCCCCATCCATCAGTTCATAGTCATCCGACATGCTGAACCGATCCAAGATAAACAAAGCCCGCCACACCGCTTCGGTCGATCCATTCTCAGCCGCCTTGACGACGTGCGGAATAGCCCGCTCTCCAGCGTCGAGCAACTGTCGCATCGCCGCTTCACGATCGCGGAAATTTCGACTATTCAGGTCGCGAGCCCATTGCTGAACAGTTTCCGTGGATGAAGATGAACTCGATTCGTCTGTCGTGCTGTTTTGCCCCATCGCGTTGTGTGGCGAAAACATGGACGGTGAGAACATGCACCACATCAAGAAGATGAATAATGCTCGCATGAACTCCGGTATTTTTGAGTCGCTTACCACTATAGAATCGGTGAGATGGGTCTTGAATGAATCAGCTCTTATTCTACTGTTTCCATTCGCATCGTGCACTGTGCACAGTTCAGTTGACACTTTGAAGCCGGTAGGCATTTGGCTTTGATGCATCGCGAATCACAGTGTGATACAAAGTGTCGCGCTCGATAGGATCACGGCCCGCTTCTGTGATGAGGCGGCGGATGTCTTCGACCGACATAACTTCTGGTGTGGTTGCGCCAGCGTCGTGATAGATCAGTTCGTGTCGAACCGTGCCGTCGATGTCGTCGGCGCCGTAGGACAGGGCAGCTTGGGCCGTGCCGATGCCTAGCATGATCCAGTAGGCTTTGATGTGCGGGATGTTGTCCAGCATCAGCCGGCTGATCGCCATCGTGCGCAGGTCCATGATCGATGAAGGCTTCTTGATCTGGCCGAGGCCCGTGTTCTCTGGATGAAAGGCGAGCGGAATGAATGTCTGGAAGCCGCCGGTTTCATCTTGCTGCTCGCGCAAGCGAATCAGATGGTCGATGCGATGATAGGCGTTTTCGAGGTGGCCGTAGAGCATCGTGCAGTTGGTTTTCAGACCGAGTTCATGGGCCGTTCGGTGGACTTCGAACCATTTGGCGGCGTCCGCTTTGTGTTCGCAGATTTGAGGGCGGATTTCGGGATGAAAGATCTCCGCGCCGCCGCCTGGCATACTGCCCAGGCCGGCGTCGATTAACTCTTGGATGATTTCTTTAGTCGATTTTTTCGTTAGGAATTCGAACCAGTTTATTTCCACAGCAGTCCAGGCTTTGAGGTGCAACTTGGGATACGCATCGTGCAAGATGCGAATCATGTTGACGTACCAGTCGTAATCGCGCTGGTGATGCAGACCGCCGACGATGTGCATCTCGGTGCAACCGTTGTCCAACGCCTCTTGACCGCGAGCGAGGATCTGCTCGTCGCTCATCGCGTAGCCTTTGGGGTCGCGCAAATCGGAGCGAAAGGCGCAGAAGATACATCGATAGACGCAGACGTTCGTCGGGTTCAGATGCGTGTTGATGTTGTAGTACGCAACGTTGCCGTTTTTACGTTCGCGAACCAGGTTGGCCAATTCGCCGACTTCGTGCAACGGCGTGTCCGGTTCATACAGCAACAAGCCGTCGTCAAGCGAAAGACGTTCGCCCGCTTCAACTTTGTCGCGAATCGAGGCAAGTTTAGGATGGGTGGTCGTGATCATTGTTTTACAAAAAGAATGCGCGCAGAGTTTTTGAACAGAAGGGAACGGAGGAAACGAAGTTCTTTTCTTTGTTTCCTCCGTTCCCTTCTGTTCAAACCGTCGAGTGTAGGGCGAGATTAACCGCGCGTCTACGGTGCGGCCCGGATCACCTCGACGACGCGTTTGGCCAATTCGCGGACTTCTTCGTCCTCGTCTTCGAATCGCTTGGAGATTTCCAGCACGGCGGGTTTGGCCGCGCTGCCGAGTTTTCCCAAACAGAACACCGCCAAGGCTCGCGTGCGCGGATTCTTGGCCGTCAGTTGAGCGATCAGTGGCTCGACGGCGGGCGGTCCGATTTCGGCCAATGCGTTGCGGGCGGCGGTGCGGACTTGTTCGTCGCTGTCGTCCAGGGCACTTGCCAAATCCTTTGCCGCAGGTGCCGCTTCAACACCGAGTAGCCGCAACCGATCTGCTGCGACTCGCCGCAGCGATGCATCCGTTTCGGAAGTCAGCGTGTGCCGAAAGAGCGGCAGTGCATCGGCCGGATCGGCCAAACGGGCAACCGCGAGCAAGCACGCTTTGCGGACAGCGTCATCCGCATCGCTACGCGCATATTTGCTGATCGCTGGCAGAATCTCGGCGGCGTGAGAATCCAGCTTGGCGAGCAGGCGTGCCACTGAAGCGCGGTTGGATGACGATTCGTCTTTTCGTTCGAGCAGCGCCAACAATTGTTTCGCTGCGGCCCCGATTGCATCGTCCGGCATTCGCTTGAAAGCCGTCAGACTCAAGTGACGAATGTTCTTGTCGTCGTCCGCCAGCGTCGACTGAAACCCTTTCATCATTTCCGCGTGATTCGGATCAATGCGTTCCAACAGAAAAAAAACGGCCCCACGGCGCACATCAGATGATTCGTCGGACATTGCGGCAACGACGTCGTCGATCGCGTCGCGGGCCGCTGTGGCGAGTTGCTGCTTGGCGTTGGGATCGATTTGCCAGGAGATGCCGTCATGGTGAGCAAGCTTCGATAACAGTTCACGTAGAGCTTTTTGCTGTGCTGTGAGTGCGGGCGGAGCCGGGATGGGCGTGGTGTCTGAAGGCTCGTGTTTCGGAGTCGAAGAATCACTGGACGAAGAGTCGTTCGCAGGCACCGCAGGCGTGTCATCACGATCATTCGTGTCTGGAAGGACCGGGTTAATCGTTTGATTCGGCGGTGGGTCGCCACCGCTGCATCCAATGAGGAAGATCACTGCAAGACTGCACCAGGCTGCATGTCGTTGGTTCATCTAAATCATCCGTGGTTCGTGTGATGACGTGGTGGCTTCCACTACTTTACGACCTTTATACAAGAAGGTCGATTGTTCCGACAACAAACAATCCGATGCTGACAATCGCGTTGACGTTGAAAAATGCGACGTTCACGCGCGTCAAGTCATCGGGCCGCACAAGCCAGTGTTCGTAGGCTAGCAACAACGCGACCGCGCCAATGCCACACCAGTAGATTATTCCCAAGCCGAGTTCGATGCCGCTGAATTGCTGGGTAAAAGGCAACGCGACCAGCGTCACGATCATCCCCAGATGGCAAATGGCCGCCAGACGCAGGGCGCCCAGGACACCCAGCATCGTTGGAATACTTCGCAATTTGGTTTCGTTGTCGAATTCGACATCCTGGCAAGCATAGATGATGTCGAACCCCGCGACCCAGAGCAACACGCCGAGTCCCAGCGCCACCGAGGGCAACAAGTCCAACGGCGACGTCAGGACAGCGTCGCCGCGAATTGCGATCCAGGCTGAAATCGGCGCGAGCATCAATGCCGCGCCGAGCCAAAAATGTGCGAGCGACGTAAATCGTTTCGTGTAACTGTATCCGCACAGGAACGCGAGGACGGGCAGCGACAAGTAGATCGGCAATCGATTTGGCAAGAAGAGCAGCGTGCCGCCGATGAAGATCAACGACGAGATGATTGTGAACAACACGACACTTTGTACTGACAGAATGCCGGCTGGCAAATGACGTTTTTCGGTGCGCGGGTTGCCGGCGTCAATATGGCGATCGGCGATTCGATTGAACGCCATCGCGGCGCTGCGGGCTCCGACCATGCAGATGACGATGCCGAGCAAGTGCAGCCATTGAAATCCGACACGATTGCCGTCCGCGTCTTGTGCGGACCAGGCCATCACGGCCGCGAACATGGCGAACGGCAACGCAAAGATCGTGTGGCTGAACCGGATCATTTCGAGGATGTGGCGGTGTTTTTCAAACATGGTCTTGTTTTGTTTGTAGGACGGATTGCCAATCCGTCCTCGTACCCGACAGAACAGACGGATTGGCAATCCGTCCTACGGGTCATCTCCCCAGCGTTTTGTGAGTGAGTGTTCTATATCAAGTTGGTCCAAAATCCTTGCGATGACAAAGTCGACTAGATCGCTGACATCACGTACGCTGTGATACCAACCGGGCGATGCGGGCAACACCACGGCTCCAGCTTCGGCGGCTCGTTTCATGTTTTCCAGATGGACAATCGAGAGCGGTGTTTCGCGCGGGACGACGATCAGCTTGCGTTGCTCTTTCAAGTGTACATCGGCCGCTCGATGGATCAAATTCGTGCTCGAGCCATGAACGACGGCGCTCAACGTTCCACAGGAGCAAGGGCAGATGATCATGCCCGCGGTCCTCGATGAACCGCTGGCGATGGCCGACAGCATGTTTTGGTAGTGATGATAGTGAACCATGCCAGGTGTCGCACCGGTGGATGACGCTTGGACTTCGCCGAGAAGCGACTCGATTTGAAAACTGCCAAGATCAATGTCGATGTCCAACTCTTGCTTGATGACTTTGCGCCCGGACGTGCTGATCGTGAGGTGGACGTCTTGTCCGGTGCTGACGAGCACTTCGAGCAGCCGCCGCGCGTAGATCGCTCCGCTGGCTCCCGTGACGGCGACGACGATTGGGAATTTCATTTCGACATAACTCAGCGGTTTAGACTTCCGAAGTTTAAGAAAACTTCGGAAGTCTTGGTCTCACTTGACGCCGATGTACAAGGTTGCGATACCGAACGTTAGTGGATAAAAGTTGACTTCCGACATGCCAGCTTCGCGCATTCGCTCGGCTAGTTTTTCGTACGACGGAAACTCGCCGACGCTTTCCGGCAAGTAGTCGTAAGCACTCGCGTCGTTTCGAGCTAGCCACTGGCCGATCTTCGGCAAAACGTTGCGAAAATAAAATCCGTACATCGCTTTCATCGGTTGCCAGCGCGGCATGGAAAACTCAAGCACGGCGACTTTTCCGCCTGGTCGACAGACCCGTGTCATTTCGCGCAGGCCCTGGTCGGTGTCCGAGATGTTTCGCAGGCCGAAGGCGACCGAGACAACTTGAAAGTGATCGTCGTCGAACGGCAAGTCTTGTGCGTCGGCCTCGACAAATTTGAGCTGTCCGTTGATGCCGGCTCGTTGTTTCTTTTCTTCGCCCACGTTCAGCATTTCGCGGCAGAAATCACTGCCCACGATTTGGGCCTTGCCACGGGTTTTCTTGTAAAACGAAAATGCCAGGTCGCCGGTGCCAGTGCAGACGTCGAGGATCGGTTCGTCGTCGGTGGGCCGGAGCTTGCGGACGGTCAGCCATCGCCAATAACGGTCGACGTTCATCGACAGCAGGTGGTTCATGCGGTCGTACTTCGGAGCGATTTCTCCAAACATCTGCCGCACGCGGTCGTTGGATTTGTCGATGGTCATGGGCTTGAAGGTTTGCACTTCGTAGGCCGGAACAAGCTACGCGCAGTTCCATCATTACCGATTCGCTGCCGGAACTGCGCGTAGCTTGTTCCGGCCTACTTTTACTCCAGAGTACACCGCAGAATCCAGCATAGTGTAACAGGGCGAGATTGTTGAGGCGGCTTGTCAACCAACGACCGGGATGAAAGTGCCGTGGACAATTGGCTGCGGCTGAATGACTGAGCTTTCGAGGTTTTCCAGTACGAATCTTGCCAAGCGAGCGGTTTGCGGATCAGCGTGACTGGATGCGGTTTTTTTTAGCAATTCGAAAATCATCTCCTGTGACTTCGGGTCGAATTTTAAGGCTTGGAATTGTCCGGCCAAGATCATGGCGTTGAGAATGTTCAGTCCAACCAATCGATCGGTTCGATTCTTGCTTTGCAGCAGTTTTTCAACACGCGGCACGAGGGACAGTCCTAACGAAGCCGTGGTCGACAGAATCTGACGCTGGCGACGTCCCGATGCTCGCGCGATCTCCTCGGCAAGTTGCTTGAACCGGCGATCGTGCTGCGACTCGTCGATTCGATGCGTTGCCACGATTGCGTGCGCCCGAACGAGGGAGTCTCGGTGGTTGGTAAGTGCCTGGATCGAAGACAGCGCGTCCTTGGCTGCCGGGCCGAGCAGTGCCAACTGTTGAATTGCTGGAGTTACATGCCGCAACTCGCCCTTTGTGATTCGTTTCGACAGCAACGCAACGCCATGCTCGCCAAGCGAACCAAGTGTAGCGTAGGCGCGGTGCGACACCACCGAGTTCGGCGAATCGAGATCATGTTCGAGGTCCACGAGGAGTTTTTCAACGTCGTTTATCGGATGACCGTCAATGTAGATGACGTTGCAAAGTTCCCCCGTCGCATCAAGCTGTTGCCACTCACCGTGGCGCACTCCGCGTCGACAATTTCCTGCTGCAACCAACTTTCCTGTGTCGCTGGTAAATCTCCAATTGCCTTCGCGCTCGTTATTCTCGAAGCGGCCCTCGCTACGGATCTGTCCGTTTGGCCAATACGTCTTGGCGATGCCATCGCGGTTGGTGAGCAGTTGTCTTTCGCCAAGTAAGGCCTCTATCGAGCCCTCGACTGCTTCACCCGAAGGAAAGTATCGTGTGAACTTCTCACGGGGTTTGCCATGTCGCACTTCGGCCGCCTTCCATCCGCTTTCGTGCCAAGCCGTCCAGCGGCCATGTCGAACGAAATCGTGGCTTGTCCCCCGCAAAGCCACTCGGCCGCTGGGATGATAAATCGTCCAACTCCCAACGGACTTGCCGTCTCGATATTGACCGCGAGCGAAAACTCGGTCGTACTTGTCCGACGCGATGTATGGTCCATGCAGATCGCTGAGCGTCTGTGTTCCTGTTGAGCCGAAGGGTGATGGGGGGACGAAGAAGCCGGAGTTGTCGGTTGTTGGTTCGTCATCGCGATCAGCGTCGTTGACTTGAAATCGTATGACGAACCCGTCAACCAATTTGCGGACTTCTAAGTCCGGTCGGTTCAAGACATAGTCGCGATAGATCACGATGGAGATCGACGCCACAAACATCAGCACCAACAACGTCAGCAAGCTGAATTGAAAGAACGGGCGTTTTGGTTTTTGTCGAGACTTTGTCATGTCACTTGAACGTCCGTCAGGGCAAACAACCCGGCATTCGCGTATAGGAAAAAGTGTGACGTCGGGAGCGGCTCGGGTAGCTGGGATAGGCCAGCGTCCATTCGACCGTACTTGCGTCTTCGATGAGTGCTTGGTCACCAGACGATTTCCAACGTTTCATAATGGACTTGCTTGTAGTTTGATTTGGATCGAGGGCGGCAACCAGGTGGCGAATCCACCTGATGTCCTTTCGACAATGCAATCGCAGAATCGGCTCGATGGCAGAATTGGCTGCCGGGCCGAGGCCAACGAGGATGGTGCAGATTTCGGTTTCGTCTTCACGGTTTGCCACGGCGAGCAGGTCGCAAATTCGCTCGATGCCTGGACGACCAAGCTGAGCCAGCGTCTTTAAATAAAGCTGCCGATGTGATTCGATGTGATCCAATTCGATGTCCGCGGCCAGAATTGGAACCGCGGCCTCGGCAGGCGGCCCACAACGTCCGATCGCATGCAGCAAGCTCCATGCTAGATCGGGGTCACGATTGAGATGCGTATTGTCATACATGTCGACAAATTGTTCGGCCATTTCGCGCGTGGGCTGACTTGCTAGTGACAAGAGCCACACGGCGTAACGTCGCTGGACTGGATCGCCGATCGTGGGAAGAACCGTAAGCACACGGTCGATCGCCCTGGCGCAGTCGTCCCCCTCAAATTCGAACGGCCGCGGCCAGTCGCCCGATTCGTTGTCAACGAACGTGAGCAGATTCTCGATTTGCCCTTGAATTTGCCGAGTGTTGCACACGACCAATTGGTCTTTCAGTTCCGCAATTCCGCCCAATGGGTTTTCTGATAGATGATCGCGGGAACTGCTACCAAACGTGTCGCCGAACGTACTCCGCACATTAAAGAAACCACCGCCGAAACCGCCGCCAAATCCACCCGAACTCGACCAGGGAGATTGAAGCATCGTCTGAGGTCGTTGCCACGATGCAGGTGCAACAACCGTCTCGATCATCTCGACAAAGTTCGATGCCTTCGATTTCGGATATTTCTTCACGAGGGGGCGAACGTCATAGACTTGAAGAACAAGCTCCGCCTCTTTCGCGTTTTTGAAAAACGATTCCAGCACATGCGGTTCAGCGGGATGTGAATACTTGGACTGTGTTATTTTCGCTAAGTTGTTTCGCAACCGATCGATGATCCATTCGACATCAGAAAAATCAACTGGGTCGGCCATAACCATCAGTACATCACCAATCATGGCAAAATCGATCGAACCGCGTCCACCTTTCGGACGAGACGGGGCCACCCATTTGCCACGGCAACGGAGCATGATTCGCTCCATCGTGCTGTTGCCTTGCCGTGTTTCAAATAACTTCGGATAAGTGTCATACCCGCCGGGAAGCGAGCTTCCGAGGAGTTGTGTGACGAGCGGGTCTTCTGGTGGATGGTCGTGCTGGTTCAGATCGCCGACGTGATACATTCGCACGTTGTCAGCCGCGTCGGTTTGATCTTGATCGACGATGTCAACTTGAAAAGACAAAGTCTGGCTTGTGTCTTCAAACAGGCTGCGGACACCTGCGAGAAGCTTGGCGCAGGCTCGCTGCTGAGGACGGGGTTGAATAACGACCAGCATGCTCGGAAAAGGGTGAACGAGGTAGGGCTGGCGATAGAGCCCTTGGTCATAGATTTGTGTCACGTCGAGCCACGTTTTGACGAACGACGCCAGATCAAATTCATCTTGGTGAGCCGTTTGGTCGACGATGTCCATCACGCCGTGAATCCACGCCTGTGGAAAGTCGGCTTCCAAACTCTTCGGCAGGATCTGTAACCGACCGCCGTGCGCGACGCACACCAGCGACAGTTTTGACAGCGCCAGCCGGATTGCTTCGCCCAGAGTCTTCGACGGATCCGACACGATGGTGATGCGGCTATTCAAATCATAACTGCCAGTTGCCAGATCGATTTTGTCCATCGTCGCCACGATGTCGAAGTCGCGCGACAGTGAAACAGCAAGGTCTCGCAGCGGTTGATTTCGAAACTCCCATTGGCACGGCTGATCCAGCAGTTGATTGATTCTGGCATTGCGGTTTCCTGGGTAGTTCTCGACAACAACCGGCTCAGCGCGTTCGGGATGATCAAGCTGCTCCGCGACTTGATCGATGAATCGTTGGATCGCGATGTGCTGGCGGCGACCCTGCAAAATCGTGAGGTAATTTCCGTGCGTTTCGATCGAGCCCGGCCCGCCCACTTCGTCCCAAGTTCCCGGCTCGATGAAGTTAACGATCATTTCAAGAAACTCGCCAACGGTTTCGGGGGACGGATCGGCGCGTACAAATGGTTCAAGCGAATAGGTTTTCGCCTCAAGGCAAGTTTCAGCTTCGCCGACCGTGGTAATGACGATCGACTCATCACGAACGACGAACGTGAATTCGTAGGGTTCCAAGAGCCAATGCAACGCAAGTTCGAGGGGCGCGTTGTCGGCGTGAAATGTAATGGGGCACGGATTGACATCATCAGGCGCTACGAAAGGACTGACTTCTTCTTCCGCCCCACCGAACGGATTGTCAACTTCGACCGAAGGACTTGTTCGCTTGCGTCCAGGCGCGTTGTGCATCGCGGCTGCTCCGAAAGGATTGACTCCTCCTGATCCACCAAATGGATTGTCAATTTCATCTTCGGCCTTTGGTCGCCTGCGTCCAGGCGCGTTGTGCATCGCGGCCGCTCCGAAAGGATTGACTCCTCCTGGCCCACCAAATGGATCGTCAATTTCAACTTCGGCCTTTGGTCGCTTGCGTCGAGGCGCGGCGTGGAACATTACTGGGCGATCGATCCACACATGTACCTGATGCTCCATCGCAATGTGTCGAGCAACTTCGATCAACGGGACTTTGTCAAAGTGTAGGTCGACTTCGTTACGAAGCACGCCCTCAATGTGTTGCTCTGCGTCGGTCTGGTCTGGCCGGTGCGTGTAACTACGCACCGGGGACAGAGCCCGACGTTGTTCGGCCAAGAACTGCTTTAGCTTGCGATGAACGCGAGCCGTCTGCCAAACAAACAGCCACATGCCATACGCGTCGAGGTCGCCCGTTCCGCCAACCTCTGCCCACGAATCTGGACCGACGCACACCTGAATGGACTCAATCAAATCGTCCGGCGACGGAAACGCGCGTTGCGAAACAAGGTCGCCAAACGGATAAACTCGCAATGACGATGTCCCGAATTCATTGACTTCGCCGATTAATAGTGAGCCGTCTCGAATTGCAAACGTCCGATCGACATCCATTAATTCAAGTGCTGAACGCAACGAGATGTTGCTCCATCGGGGCGAAACAAACCACTGCTCATCAACGTTGTAGATGTGACTCAAGGAACGGTCGGCCCAGATGTGCCTGGAACCAAAATCATCGCTAACCATCGTTGGGATCGCATGCTGGCGCGAGATCTCTCGGCAAATGTCGCTCAGTTTTTTTCCCGCGAATACGAGATTGGTGGGTTGGTCTAGCGCGGCACAAATGACATCGCGATTTTCTAGCGATCGTGGATCGACGATCAGCTCGTCGCGAGCCATTCCTTCGTGCCATTGGCCCAGACCGGCGAGCAATGCATCGATCTGTCGATGAATGTCCTGCGTTTGGGAAACGATCAGCGCGCCAGGCACGGCCTCAATCGTCCCGCTGCCTGTTGGCGACCAAGATTCTGAATCCAGGGTCTTCTTGATGGCGACGCTCAATTGTTGTGCGGACATTTGGTCTGCCGCGGCAAACAGTGGTGTGAGCGGATAAACCTTGGTCGTGTAGTTGTTCAGACGACCGCGCCAATTGGATTGTGTATCGAGCACAACAACGCCGCCCGCTCCTTCCACCGACAAGTCTTCATCGACATACGGTCGCAGAATCAAACGCAGCGCGGATTGCAGCGTCACCCCTTCGAGGTTGAAAGTGATCGATTCGTCACCCTTGACGCCATTTGTTTTTAGCGCGGAAATGTCGATCGCCACTTCGCAGTCGTTGGCCAATTGGTCCACGACGTAAGACAGCGGTTGGTCCTGAACATCGACCGAGACAATGCGATCGAGCGCGGCAAGCGGCGGCTCTTCGACCGGTGGTGGCCATAAGATGAGCTTGGGATGAATGCCGTGAAAGCCTATTTGCCAGACGGCATATACGATGCCCAGAAGCGCAGCCATCGAAAGCAGGGTCACCCGTCTTTTCATCCAACCGGCTCCACGATTTTCGATGCCTTGCAGCGTTGAGTCTAACAGGTTGTGCTGGTTGGAGCAATTTTGGTGAGTAGCAACTTTCCAAGCCTTCTTGAACGCCGAAAGTTTGACCTATGTTTAGAAGGGTGCGCAAGGACATCCCTTGAATCAACAAAGGTGAAAGTCCAACATGCAACCCGAACCCGATTCCGCCAAATTCAAATATTACGGTCATGTTGTTTTTACCGCCGTGGCACTGCTGGGCAGCGGATTGTTCGTGCTTCGTGCGGCGATCGGTGGTCAAGGTGCCGACTCGGCGGGAATGATTGCGGCCGGGATTGCCGGATTCGCGGCCGTGGCACATTTGATGCTGACGTTTTGTGAGCCGTTGACGATCAACGTGCGAACGGGCATTGCGTTGCTGTTCGTCGTGGCGGCCCCGATTGGTTTTCTGATGCCCACGTTCGCGCGACCTGAGCAAGGCTGGCCATTGAACCCGCCCGACCGCGCCGCGCGCGAGACCGGTCCGCTGGCGTCGCGAGTTGTTGCACCTGGCGACAAAGTTTCAATATCGTGGATCCCCCGCAAGATGACGGCCGTCCGTGGACTTTGGCGTGGAACGCCGAAGGTTGCGGTACTCAATGCCAAGGAACTGGCATGCCCGGCCACCATTCCAAGCAAAGGGAACGCGGACAAGTGGGGTGACGAGATCTGGACCGACGGCTCGCTCGACGGCTATGCCCCGCGCGTGTCGGCAACGTTCGTGATTCCCGACGACGCTGAGTTGGGCGGCAAATCGCTCGACCTCCGGGTCACGCTGCCGGTCACGTATCCAACGCCCGTTGAAGGCGACCATTTCGACGACCGGCGTCAAATGCTCATTTGCGAGACGACGATGTTGGTCGCGACGCGCAAGGTCAAGGAAGCGTATTGGTCTTCGTGGTCGACCGGAGCAACGCTTGGCCTCGCCGGTCACGCAATTGGCGGATTTATGTTGATCGTGTTTTCGATGGGCCTGTTCGCTGGCACGGAGAGTCGCCAGTATCAATTCATCCCATCGGTCGGTTCAGGCTACTTTCCCGTCGAATCAGCGTGAGCCGAAGTAGAACAGCGCCAAACAAATCGACGTGTTTTCGAAGTACTCGATGGGGATTGGCAAAAAGGGCACGACTGCAAACAAGTGCAGCCCGAATGTCAGCGACATGGCAAACACAGTCAACAACGCCTTCAAATCGCCAATCCAATTCGCCGGTTCAAACTGATTCAACTCGGTCCACCAATCCCACGCGCTCCGCGAGATGTTGCCGAACAGATAAGCCCCGATCGTCAAAATGATCGAAAATGTCTGACCGCCTAGTTGCCGGCCCTGGAAAAGCAGGAACATGGTCAATCCGACCAAAGCAAGGATAATCAAGGTGCGAATCGTGTTCTTCGGCAAATAGAGCGGATGATCGTCCTCCACGATTTCGCCCGATTCGATGAGCCGCTGCCGCATCGCCGCCGAAATGGAAACCTGTGTGCGCGACGTGAAATAATGCGCCAGGGCGATCATCAACGTCTCGCTCCAGATTAACCGCAAATCAATGCCCTTGATGGTCAGCGTGACGACAATCGCCACGACGAGCAACGTCAACATGGCTCGCACGCTGCCGGCGGGCAAACCGAATGTGTAACGGGTTTCCCGCGCCCCCATTTCCTTGCCGTTGGTCGGACGAGACAAGTCGTCAAGTTGTTCCGCCTCGGCGATCTTCGTTAGAAAATGACCTGCGTCTCGGATTTGCTGTTCGGCATCGGCCTGAGAAATCGCTTCCACCGTCGATTGAAATTCGCGACCGTTCTTGTCCATCGCTTTGAATTGATAAATCTGCATCGTTCTCACTTTTGAGTGAATGCTAGAGCGCATTTCAAAACAAATAGTAGCACAGGCTGCCAGCCTGTTTCCTCGGTGTATTACAGCCAGGCTGGCTGTAATACGAGGTCTTGAAACGCCTTCTACTCACTTTCTACAAACAAGATCCCACCAAACAAAAAACACCTCAGCGGTGGTCCCGGCCGAGGTGTTTGAATCGCGGTTAAAAAACTGCGGAAGTATCATCTACTGGCAATTCGCCGGTGATCCGATAAGCTTGGCATCTTTACACAATCTTCATCATCCACCAAATCGAGATCGAAAGTGCAGCGGATTGTCCACGTCCACCTCTTGCCAACACTCGTCGAGCCAGAAGAACTCACCGGCACGGCCGTCGTGATCGACATCCTCCGCGCGAGCACAACGATCACACACGCACTCGCCGCGGGAGCACAACAAGTCATCCCTTGCCTCGAAGTCGACGAAGCAAAGTCACGTGCCGCGAAACTTGGCGACAACGTCCTGCTAGGCGGCGAGCGCGGCGGTGAACAAATCGATGGCTTCGACCTCGGCAACTCGCCCGCTGAATACAGCGAAAAAGTCGTCCACGGCAAAACGATCGTATTCACCACGACCAACGGTACCAAAGCCATGATGCGATGCCGGCAGGCGCGGCGGGTCGTCATCGGCGCGTTCGTGAATTTGTCCGCGATTTGCGACAATGTCTCGACGGATGATCGAGTCGATCTCATTTGTGCTGGCACGCGTGGTGAAGTCACGCGCGAAGACGTGTTGTTTGCCGGCGCGGTGGTCGATGAACTATCCCGGCAATCCGAAGTCACGATGAACGATCAGGCCGACATCGCTCTCGACGCTTGGCGAAAGTCCGTCGAAGGAATCTCCAGCGGCCAGCCGCTCGCCGAGTCCATGCGCCGTTCGACCGGTGGAAGAAATCTCATCGAACTTGGCATGCAACATGACATCGAGATTGCCGCCAGTGTCGACCGTTTCAACCTGGTTCCCACACTCGACCTGCCCGACTTTGTGATTCACTAACGCGCGGCTGCTATTTCCCGCCGCCGACCGCTTCCGTACGATACAGCCATGGGCAATTCAGAGAATCCATTCCGACCGGCGCGCATCATTGCGATCGGCGACGTTCACGGCTGTGCCAAAGCGCTGGCTGCGTTGATCGACGCGATCCAGCCGACCGAGCGCGATTTGATCGTCCCGCTAGGGGATTACGTCGACCGCGGGCCAGATAGCAGCGGCGTGATCGACCAGGTCATCGAGCTGTCCACTCGAACCAACGTCGTGCCGTTGCTTGGCAATCACGAGATCATGATGTTGTCCGCCGTCGAACACCAAGACGTGTTTTTTTGGCTGGGCTGTGGCGGTCAAGAAACACTTCAAAGCTACGGCGGCCAAATCGAGCGGATTCCAAAAGAACATATTGATTTCCTGAAGCAATGTCGTCCCTATCACGAAACGGCCGAACACATTTTCGTCCACGCAAACTACCAAAACGACTTACCGTTGGACCAACAGCCGCACGACATTCTCTTTTGGACACACATTTCCACGCACGCGCCACCGCCGCATCAATCAGGCAAAACAGTCATCGTCGGCCACACACCCCAACCAACCGGCGAAATCCTCGACCTGGGACACGTGATTGGAATCGACACGTATTGCTTTGGCGGCGGTTGGCTAACCGCGATGAACGTCGAAACAGGCGAGCTTTGGCAGGCGGATGCTGACGGAAACATGCGATCAAGTTAAGCCCTACAGAGATTCGTCCGCGAGCAATAACAACGCTGGGTCGATATTCGCAAGCTCGTCCCAATCAAAGGTTGCGTTTTGCAGGTCATTACTCGGCTCGGTGTCGGTCAACTGCAATTGATGGCTTAACTGCTCAAGCGCCAAGTCCATTTGGTCTCCGAAGGCCCGATTAGCGGCAGTCAATGAAGACGTCTGCTGTAATGGGAATGACTTGTCACCATGCGACCTCGTCTGAGAGAGCGAATTGATTTGCATTTGAAACTGAGGGCTTGTGATTTCGTCAAGCCTTCCCAACGAGGTTTGCTCGGCAATTGTCGCAGCCGACGATTGGTTGTCGGTAAGTTGCAACACGTCGACCAGGGCAGCAGGGTTTGAGACACGCCACTTGCCAACGATTGGCATATCGCCGTTCGCTCCCAATCGGTCAACCTCATCGCCACCCGCGACACCGTCCCAGCCACGATTGCCGTTCGTGTCACGAAAGAACTGACTGCCTCGGTGCACTCCAATGTCGTCCTGGCCATCACCGTTCCAATCGCCAATGATCGGCCGATCGCCGGGATTGCCAAAGCGGTATGCGTTGTCGCCATGATCCCATTGGCCATTCCCGTTACGATCGAGATAAAAGTCGTTGGCGCGATGAACGCCGATGTCGTCTCGCCCGTCGCCGTTCCAGTCACCATTGATCGGTGTATCACCAATGGCTCCAAACCGCAAAAGTCGATCAGTGGTTGGTCCATCCCATGATTGGTTTCCGTTCGCATCCAGATAAAACACGGCCTGAGAAGGTCGATAGACGCCAATGTCGTCTGTGCCGTCACCGTTCCAATCACCGATCACGGGGATGTCACCAACCGCGCCGTACGCGATCAGCGAATCCCCACTTGCGGCTCCGTCCCAGCGGCCGTTTCCATTGGTGTCGAGATAGAATCGATTGGCACCTTCATTAGCTTGTATCGAGGCTGTGACAGCCGGGCCCAGTTTTTTGAAAGATTCATCCGCGTCCGTTGACGCCAAATCGATCGTTGCGCGGCGAGATGGGTGGCAAAAACCACCGGCGTGAACGGCCCCCATTTGACTTCACAGTTGCGCAAGCCCCCTTTTAGAATGAGAAGACTTCCGAAGTTGTTAAAACTTCGGAAGTCCAAATTTCGTGGCTGTTTCACGACTCTCCAACTCTAACGCAACAGGAGCAAGGCCAGATCACCTTCGGTGGGAAGTCGACTCGCCGCGTCATCCAGAAAGGCGGGGCGGTCGGTGTTGGAATCGTTATGACTTGTGAGAGCGATGACTTCTTCATCGCTTAGGATTAGGCCCAGATCAATGTAGTCACTGGGTCTCGAGGCAAAGTCCGGCCCGTGCCAAAAGACTGCTTTATCGCCCAGCGTTTGATAAGTGAATTCGTAGTTGCCAAATGGAATTCTGCCAATTGAAAATGTCACTTGATAGCCGGAATTCCATTTCACCTGCTTGACGGACGCTAGTTTCAATGAGTCTGCATCGACGCTGATGCGGTCTGCGAGATCTTCGCGGGCGTCGCTGATGGCTTTGGACAGCCCCTCGGTCTGTGATACGACAAACTCCTCGGGTACCTGTGCGATTAGGTTAGAGAGTTTGAATCCTTGGTAGCTGGTGTGATACGTGTACTGTAAGCCTTCGTAACTCAACTTGATTCGAAATCCGCTAATAACGTATGCCAATTCGATCTCTCGGCGGAGTTCGGGAAATCCCAAGTCGGGGCCCCACACTACACGCTCCGCCGCATCGAATTGGATCGCTTCCACGCTAACTCCGAGGCGTTCAGACAGATCTTCCCGAGTTGCTTCAATCATGTTTCGCAGAGCATCATCCACATCCGATCGTCCAGTGGAGATTCCGGATTCATCTCCAGGGACAACAACTGGAGCGCAGACTTCCTGTAACGAATCACTCGGCGCCTTGACTGAGTCTTGAGCAACCCCAACATCAATCCACTTTCCAGCCACGGCAATGTCGGTCGCGGCTCCGAATGGTGCCGCGCTGTCTGTGCTATCCCAACGTCCGTTGCCGTTGGTGTCGCGATAAATGGTTCCGTTGGAACTGCGGTGAACGCCTAGATCGTCTCGACCATCGCCGTTCCAATCGCCTGTGAGCGGCTTGTCGTCAGCAGCGCCAAATGGATTGGCTGCGTCGACCACTGTACCGTCCCAGTGACCGTTGCCGTTGATGTCGCGGTAGAACACCCCATTGCGAAACACACCAATGTCGTCCATGCCATCGCCGTTCCAATCGCCAATGACGGGGATGTCGCCCGCCGCACCAAATCGCACGACTTGGTCATGAGCCGGACCGTCCCACAGGCCGCTGCCGTTGGAATCGAGATAGAAGGTCGCCGTCGATGGGCGGAAGACGCCGATGTCATCAACGCCATCGCCATTCCAGTCTCCAATGACGGGGATATCGCCCGACGCGCCGTACAGGATGATGGTGTCGCCGCCGGGTTGTGTGCCGTCCCAACGGCCGTTGCCGTTGGAATCCAGATAGAATCGGCTATCGCGCTCGCCACCTCGATAGACACCGATTTCGTCATAGCCGTCGCCATCGAAGTCGCCGCGAATCGGCACATCGCCCGTGCCGCCCAGTTGCAACGTCTGGTCCTGTCCGGCCGGGCCGTCCCACGCACCGTTATTGTTGTTGTCCAGGAAATGTCTTCCGTTGCGAAACACGCCGATTTTGTCCACGACCGGCGAAATTGTGACCGCGTAGTCTTCAACTTCGCCGTCGCTTGCGTAGCCGCCGGGATTGGCGGCTGCCGGATCTGTGCTCAATCGAAAGCGGGCGAAGGTTTGTCCCGTGAAACCGTTAGGCACGACCGGAAACACCAACTCGACCGTCTGACCGATTTGGGTCGGCACGTCGACCACCGCTCGCTCGGATACTTCAAATTGTCCGTCGCTGTCGTAGTCGATCCAGCCATATAGCTTTGCACCCTGGCCGGCGGTGTTGGTGAAACTCATTTGGATGACCGGTCGCTCGCCAACACTCAAATTCAAGTCGTTCGAATCGACGAGACCGTCCTCGTCATCCGTGCCGTTGCTGTCGTCGCCCAGCGCATTGGCCGACGGCATCGGGCCCGTATCTTCATCCACGGTTTGACCTAGATAAAGCTGGTCGTTGACCTGGTGACGTGGCGCGTCACTCACTGCATTGGGAGCATCACCAAAATCCTGTGTGGCGACCACGTAGGTCTGTGCCCCACCGGTCATGAACAACACACCGTTTGGGCCGGCGGCGATTGTGATTCCCCGATATCGCCCGAAGAGGTTCGAGGGATCTGGGGTTGGAATTCCAAGAGTCGAAATGCGCTGCGTTTGATCCGATCCATCTGGCTGCGACGTCGACTGCCATAAACCGGAGTTTGTGTTGAAGAACAACGTCCCGTTCAATTCGGTCAGTTGCCTGGGCACCCCCCCCTCGAAACCTTCAATAGCTCGTGCGCCGTTTTCATCAACTTTCCAAACCGTCGTCGTGCCAAATCCTTGCCCGACCTTTGCCGCAGTGAAATACAATTTTCCGCCAACGTTGGTCAAGTTTTCGGGCGTGGTTCCCAACTGCGTGCTGTTGGCCACGAGCGTCAGTTGAGGCAACATGTAGGGTGAATCGGGGTTGGTCTTCGGAATGGTGTAAAGATTTCGGCCATCGGCGAGGAACAAGTCCCCGTCGACATCGATCATGGCACTTGGATTGAGATCGCCAACTCGTACGGGTGGATTCGCCAGGCGGTAAAGTAGATGCTCGGGTGGAGCGCCCACTGCTGGAAAAGCGCCTGTAAAGTACGTGCCGCTGCCCGAAATCGTGACTTTGTCAAACGCTAAAACGGATGAGCCCGGGGCAATGTAGGTTTCAACCGCATTGCCGTTTGCCTCTGGAGAGTACGGCATCACGTCTCGGGCTTCCGCGGAAAAAACTCCGCTTGTCGCATTGCCATCTTTCGAGAAGCTCCCCGAAAAAACCAGCACGCCAAGACCACTCTGCATATTCCGCGGATCGTTGATGGGTTCTTTTGCCCCATCGGATCGCATGAATACCGGGGTCAATTGATCAGCTTTGACCGGATCGGAAAACGCCCACAGTTGGCTCCGTAGTCCTTGGGAATTGCTGGCGGCAAAAAACAAATCCATGTTATTCGGTGTAAATTCTTCATCGTCGGCGATGCCAAGCACCGGTGTGAAATCACGCGGGTTCGACGAAACCGAGCCTGGTGCCACATCCGCCGCCAACTCCAGCTTGCCCTCGGCATTAATCCACCAAGGCTCCATTCCATGAACCCCATCATTTGCGGACAGGTAAAGTGTCCCACCATCACCAGGCAAAAATGGCACATAGGTCAACGTGTCTGGATCAACCACCGGCGCTTGATGACCTTCGGCAACTTCGACCTTGGTCGTGCCGTCGGGAGTGCCGTCCGTCTTCCATAGCTCCAATCCAGGTCGACCATCCTGTGCCCCGTCATCGGCGGCGTAATAGACGATTTCACCCACTTGCGTGTAGCCCTGTGCAAATGCGGGGCCAGATTCCAACAGTAATTCCGGCATTCCGGTCATCATTTGCCGCTGTTCGAGCGACTCGACTTGAAATTGCCGACGGTATTTTTGTCGGCAAGTCGTCTTGGCATTTCTACGCGTGAGGTTGCGGATGATACGGCCAATGGACATCGCTTTCTCCTTTGTGTTGAGGAAAACCGTTGGGGGGACACAATCTTGTATTCAGGCTGTGACACACACTTCACGATTTTTTTCAGAAAAGGAAAAAGAACGATCCGAATCCGTTTACACGATGAGGAAAATCGACAAGCTGGGTGAACGTAACGAATCGGGAAGCGGCCCCTTTTTCCACAACAAGCGAAAGAAAAGGTGGGGAACGAAAGCACTGTCGGAAAAGAATCGGCACTAGCGCAGTTCAAAACAAAATAACCGGCCGATCGACATTCGCTGTGGCCGTCAGTGACAAGAGTGTCTTATCAGGTGGTCGATGTCGCCGAAAACGTTCCTGACACGTTCCTGACACCTTTTCGCTTGCCGAGGCGTAGGTTTACTCCATCGTCGCCTCGATCCGCTGGTCGCTGAAGTCCGATTTGATCTGGCACTTCGGCAGGGCCGCTTTCAGCCTGGCGACTCCCTGGGCTGTGACTTTGGTAGCTGTGAGATTGATCTGTCGGACTTTTTTGAGTTGGCTCAACGCGTCGATGCCTTCGTCTGTAATCGAGGTATTCGAGAGCCCCACGTAACTCGTCAGTTTGGGGATTCTCTGGAGATGTACCAGCCCTGCATCGGTGATCTGTGTACCATCCAAATCGAGTTGTGAAAACGGATGGCCAGTGTCGGCCAGGACTTGTAAGCCGCGATCGGTGATCGCTGTGTCTTTGATTTTCAGTTCAATTGGGCCTTTCTCCTTATAGTCTTTGAAGTACGCCAGCCCGTCGTCAGTGATCTTTGTAGTGGAAATGTCCAACGCCCGTATTTGCTGGGCTCCGGCAAGTGTTTTCAATCCTCCGTCGCCAATCGCGGTCTGGGATAAATCCAGCGCCCTAGTAGATTTCAGCGGAAGCAAATGCCGAATGCCGAATGCCCTCGTCGGTAATCCGCGTACTGCTCAGCCCCAAACCACCAAACCCGTCAAAACGTGTGATGTGGCTGAGCCCGTCGTCGGTCACTGGACATCCATCCAATGACAACGAACCAAGCTTCTTTAGAGATGCGAGTTGAGAGAGCCCTGTGCCGGTAATTCCCGTTCGGTGAAAATTCAAAAGAGTAATCTGCTCACACTTCGCGATGTGTACCAGCCCCTCGTCCGTGATCTTGGTGCAGCGCGGCAAGTCAAGCCGCTCGAGCCGCTTGAGTTGCGAGACGTGGCGTAGTCCATCATTGGTGATCGTCGAGGTATCATAATCGGGAAATCCCAAGCTCAGCCTCGTCAGGTTTGGAAACTTGCGGAGATGCGCGAGACCCGCGTCGGTTACCTTAGCACCGTAGGTAAGGAGCGCATTCAGGCTAGGTAGTTCCGGTAATGAGGCTAGGACCTCGTCCATCATGTGGCCACGCTGGAAATTGATCCAGCTCAGCCCCGTCAAGCCGTCAAGCTGCTTGAAGTCGTCGTAAGCCAGTTTCTCCGGCGGGCAAAGTGCGTGTACGTGGAAGGGTTCATCCGGAAGCGGGTCTCCCGGCGACAAGGCTGGCATAACAACCTTGCCGACGCACAGCCGCACGTTTGTGAAACCGTTGGCCAGCGCCCACTTGGCCACCCGGCGGTCATGTGCAAGCGGGTTGGGGCCCCGCAGCAATTCGGCTTCGCCGGAAAGAACCTGAAACGACAGCTCGGTAAAAGGCGTTTCCGTCGCTGCCACGGCGATCGAGAACGGCTCGGGCCACCTTGTTTGGCTATCGGAAAATGCCGACTCCTGGCCAGTCCAATCAAAGACCCGCTTGTCCTCAGAGTCGACGGTAATCTGTACCTTGCCGTCTGAGGGCAGGGTCACCGCAATCACCAGCGTTTGGGGATCGTTCCCAAAGCCCGGCACTTCCAGCTTATGGATCACTTCGTCTCTGCCGCCTACGGGTGTCGCCAGTGTGATCTCATGCTCGCCTATGGTGATCGCCGCATGATGGTTGTTGATCGGCAGCGCGACGCGCAGAGAACTTGATCCATTGAGGAACGAAAATCGCAGCGCGTATCCCCCGTGCGGCAAGACAGGAAGAGGCAGCCGGCAAACATCGTCGCCAACGGCGACCAGATCGGGTCCATAGCGGACCCACTGGCCGTAGCCCGCGCCCTTGGGCAGCACGACCAGCGGCATCAGGTCGACCCAGCCATCGGCTGCCGTAATGGAGGAGCCCTCTTTGGGTGAGACGCGTGACGCCACGGCATCGGTCGAATCGCCTGCCAATTTACGACCGATGACGTTCTTGCCGTCAAGAACCTGCACCTCGCCCTTCGCGAGCCGGACCGAGAGCACCACCTTCTCGCCACGGCGGAGCGTGAACTGGTCGGTTTTGAAATCCAACTCGCCATACTTCACGTGCAGCGTTCTCTCGCCCGCCTTGATCTGGTACTCTTCACCCGACTCCTTCTTGGTGATTTTCAGCTCTTCGCCTTCGACGGTGACCTGAATCGACGGATCGTCGATTTCTACTACAATCGTGCCGTCCTTGGTGCGGAAGAAGAGCGTCACCACGCCCAGCAAAATGATGCCGGCTAGTCCGGCAGCAACGGCAATGATTTGGTTGCGGCGATTGGTCCACCATCGTTGTGCTTGGGTGGCGCTCGCTGTTGTGGCAAGGTCTCCCGACCTTGCCACTTGATCGACCGCAGGTCTCCCTGACCGCTGTTCCGAAGGTTTCCCTGACTCTAGTTGCGCGGCTGCGTCTCGGAGACCTTCGGTCGGCGGTTTCGGCGGGGTCGGGAGACCCGCGCCGAGCGCGAGATCCGGAGCGAGCACAGGTTTCGGCGGGGGCGGCAGAGGCGCGCTGAGCTCATCGCGTGCGTCGGCTTCTTCGCGCGGAGCGCAAGGGCCACTTTTGACGTGTATCGTCGGCTCGGTTTCGTGCGAATCTGCGGCGTAATCTTCGTGGGTTTGTCGCCCCGATTGTTCGGTCGGAGCCGTGGCGCTGCTTTTGCTCCGCTGGAGTAAACCGGCCAAGTCCGCACCTTCGGTAAATGGCGTGAGAGCTACGGCAACATCGTCAGGCGTGGCAAAGCGGTCGGCCGGGTCGCGCGAGAGCATGCGGTCGACGATCGCCACTAACTCGGCCGGCAGGTCGGCACGCTCCGTGGCGATCGACGACGCGTCTTCGGTGGTCTTGGCCATCATCAGCTTGAGCGGCGTGTTGTACGTTTCGGCCGAAAACGGCGGTCCGCCGGTGAGCAGTTTGAACAGCGTGGCTCCTAGCGCATAAATGTCGGCGCGGATGTCCACGTCGTGGCTGTCGGTACCTTGCTCCGGGGCCATGTAGTCAAGCGTGCCCATCATCTGGCCGGTGGTCGTCAGTTCGCGACGCGCAGCGGCTTGTTGGTCGTCCAGCAGGGCCAGGCCCATGTCGAGGATTTTGACGACCGGTCCGGATTCTTCGTGGTGGGCAAGCATCAGATTCGACGGCTTAATGTCGCGGTGGACCATGCCGCGGCGGTCCGCGTGGGCAAGTCCAACCGCCGCCTGCCGGATCAGCTCACAAGCGTCGGCGAGCGTCATGCCACGCGCTGGCGTTGTGGCAAGGTCTCCTGACTTTGCCGCCTCGTCGACCGAAGGTCTCCCGCCCTCACCATCCAGTGCTGATTCTGGGAGACCTTCGGTCGGCGATTTCGGCGGGGTCGTGAGACCCGCGCCGAACGGACCGGCAGGACCGACGGCACGGACCAGGGCGGACAGGTCGATGCCATCGACCAATTCCATGACCAGGTAATGCATGTCGTCAATCTCCCCAGCGTCCGTGGCTCGCACGATGTTCGAATGGTCCAACTGGCCGACGGCTTCCATTTCGCGATGGAAACGATCGACGGCTTGCTGGTTCTTCATCCGCTCGGTCGGCAGCACCTTGAGCGCGACCAGCCGCTTGAGGCTGGTGTGCAGTGCCTTGTAGACAGTCCCCATGCCGCCTTGACCGAGTTTTTCCAACAACCGGTACTGCCCAACCTCGCCCACAACCGGCGGGGCAATCTCGGCGTCAAGCGATTGGCCGGCAACAAACGATGGTTCACGGCCGATGGCACGCACCAGTTCATTCGCGCGGCGACAGGCCGATTCGTCCTGGAACGGATTAATTGGCGGCGGCGAATGGAGATCGGAGACGATGGTTTCCAGTTCGGACTTCAACGATTCAACCGTGGGATCAGCAGCCATTGACGGATCGGCTTCGAGCAATGCGAGCTGTTGTATCAGCAGTTCGTCTTGCTGGTGGGGCTTTTGGCTTGCCTTGTCACTCATGTGGATCTCCAGTGCGGCTTGGCGTCGTCTTCCCTCTACTATATAGATGCGCGCGTGTTACACGAAAAAGTCCGGTCCCAACATTCGCTGGAATGCCTGAAGAAGGATTTTCTCCCCGCCGTTTGTCCCGCAATACGTCGCAGGATTTACACGATCGGCTTCTCCACCGGTCGATCCGGACGCCAATTCGCTAAACACCGTCCATTTCCTCGCGCAGACGGGTGAGCACGCGAAATTTCGCTTGTCGGACAGCGCCCGACGTCATTTGCAACCGTTCGGCAGCTTGCGCGGCGGAATCACCCTCGACAACGGTCCGCCAGAAGGCATGCCAAGTGTTATCCTCGAAGTCTCCGCGGATCACCTGCATGGCGCGGTGCAGCAAAAAGCGACGGTCGTCTGATGCGGCGGTCAGCGAATCTGCTTCGTCCCAATCGGCGGCGTTTTCCAACTGCCGAGCGGCGTCGGTCCCGCCCGTCGCTTCTGGTTGCGCGCCGCGCCGCCGATAGTAAAGCCGAACCTGATTGCGCGTGATCGCCCATAGCCAAGAACGGAAACTGGAGTCCTCGTGATCTTTTTGGAAGTCATCGATCTTAGTCGCCACGGTCCGAAACACTTCTTGTACAATATCTGGTGCGTCATTTTCCTGCAAACCACTTCGCCTAGCCCAACTGTAAACTAACGGCGTGTAGATATCAGCAAATCGCTGCCAGGCTGCCGGATCACGACGCCGCACACGGCCAAGCAAGCTGGACGACGTTGAACCGGACGTGTCAATGGAAATGCCGTTCATGACCTGCGAGTGCAAGTTGTATGGCGACGATGGCCAAACCGCGGGCGAACAAATCTCTCGCTTACTATACCACCCGCGCGATAGACCCGCAATTATGACCTGGAAATGGGAAATCCAATCGACATAAGATCGGCTTGGGACACGCAATCACTCGATTTGGTGTGAGTCCAACTGCGCCGCGACCAAATCCAAATCCACTGAAACTGGAACATCGCAAATGAGGAAGTCACTGGCTTTGAGCGAGTTGTCTGGGTCGCTCGAGAAAACCGCTTTGTCGTCAATCGTCTGGTAAGTACATTCGTCAGTGCCGCTGGTGAAATCAAGCTTCTGGCTTCGAGTCCCATCGACTTGCTTGATGGACACTGGACGGATATCGCCTCCGTTGGCACGGGTGCGGTCGGCGAGATCTTCGCGCGCCTTGGCGATTGCATCAGACAGTCTTTGGTTGCCAGGCAACACGATGATGCCTTGCCCAGCCGACACATCTAGCGCACCGATCGCCGGTGAGGGAACTTGCCATTTTCCGGAGACGGCGATGTCGGTCACGGCTCCAAAATTCGCCGCGCTATCTCCGGCGTCGTAGCGGCCGTTGGCATTGGTATCCCGATAAATCGTTGAGTTCGATCTGCGGTGGACTCCGAGATCATCGATGCCATCATCGTTCCAATCGCCTGTGACTGGCTTGTCTCCGAACGCCCCGAATTGGTTGACAAGATCAACGGAACCACCGTCCCACTGTCCGTTTCCATTCTGGTCGCGGTAGAACACGCCAGTCGTATTGCGAAAGACTCCGATGTCGTCCCGGCCGTCACCGTTCCAATCGCCCGCCACCGGGTCGTCGTTGTTGCCGCCGAACGGGCTGATTCGATCGAGTCCTGGCAAGAACTTTCCGTCGCCGTTTTGATCGAGATAGAAAACACCTTTGCGAAAGATACCGATGCTATCCTTACCATCGCCGTTCCAATCGCCAATGACCGGCTTGTCGCCAATCGCTCCGAAGTAATACAGTTTGTCGCCGCCGGCAACACCGTCCCAACGTCCGTTGCCGTTGGCATCCAGGTAAAATCGATTTTCTCGATGGACACCAATTTCGTCCTTGCCGTCGCCGTTCCAGTCGCCGACGATCGGCGTGTCGCCCGCAGCACCAAGCGTGTGCGTTGCATCTTGGCCATCAAATGCGGTATCACCATTCACGTCGACCAGAAACCGGCCAGCCCGAAAGACGCCGATGCGGTCGCCTGTGGCTGGCTGGTTCGCTTGAATTTGTCCCTCGATCGAGTAAAAACCGAGACTGCCGTAGTCGCTGTATCCGTTTGTTAAAGGATCACCGTCACCTGTTCCGTCGACATGCAAATAGTAGCGTCCCGCCGTGAGATCGACCGTGATGGACGCAGCCAGATTATTGGCCGGATCGGCGGTGGCAATTAGATTGCCCGCAGAATCGTACAACTTGGCCAGGATGTCCAGGTTCGGCCCATACTCGGCCGGATTAATTTCGAGCGTCACCCGACCGGCGCCGGCGTCAAGCGCAAACACGTCGACGTCCGTATTGCGCTCGATCAATCCTTCCGCGGCAATCTGATTACCTGCCGAAACAATCAATCGCGTCGCCGACGAGTTTGAATTGCCATGATCGTCCGAGCGATAACCAAATCCGTTTTGTGCCGATGCGATGATCGCCAGATCATCTTCTTGGTTGCTTGCGAAAAGATATTCACCGCGGCTGAATTGGGTCACTAATCCGCGACTGCCGCCGGAACCCATGAGCGGTCGCCAATTCCCGTGACCGCGGTAATAATGATCGGAACCAACGCCATCATGATTGAGGCCAAGTGTATGGCCCACTTCGTGGCTAATCGTGTCCGCCGTCACCTTTTCGGAATTGATCTTGCGTGTAAAGACAAACGCTGGTTTGTCCGTGCTGTGAGTGAACGAATTGAGGTATCCCAAACCGATTCCGCCAGGCGTATACCATGATCCATCGCCTCCAACAGCCACTCGAATTCCCCACTCGTTGTCGCCGCTGCCTGACTTCTTGAGCGCTTCGACGCCGGGATCTTCGGTCGTCACATCCACGTTGAAGGGCAGAAAATCCTCCTTCACTCGCGCCCAGATCCGTTGTATGCGGCCCAACTCTTCATCGCTGAATGCTGGGTTGCCATCGGTGCTGTACGCCGGAGTGATTCTGTCGCCAGCGCCGCCTGGAAGCGTGCCCCGCCAATTGTGACCGTCAAAGTCAAGATAGATTCGTTTCGACGCACCTGGGTTGCTGTGTAGTTCGAATGTCTGGCTCAAGGCAAAAGGATTGACGCTCGTCAATGAGGCGCCCTGCACCTCAGCGACGTCAGCAAAGCTCTCGTCAGATAATGGAGTCCCGTGCACATGTTCGTGATTCTCATGGTGCTCTTCAGTGCTGACCAAAAAGGTCGCGTGCATGTCGGACCCACAGTCATGCAAGTCCACATCTGCCACGTCGGCCGGAATCCCAGCCCTCATTTGACGCGATTCCAACGATTCGACCCGCAACGTCCGCCCGCGCCGTTTCGTTTGATTTCCTGCTTCACGATTTAGAACTCGTCGAAAGATGTTGCTCAGAGCCATGACCTGGTCCCCCGATGTGGAATGTGGTTTTGTCTGTCTGGTCGCTCTGAATTCTTGTATCCGGGGTGTGACAGTCGTTTTCCCAAAAGCGGAAAAATCCTCGAAAACTCCTCAAAATCAGGGTAGAATCCTGGAATGACTCGTCCCCAGGAAGATCGCGACTCGACCGGTCGGCTAAGCCGCATTGCGACCCAGTGGACGGTGCTTCTCCAGGCACACGGCGACGAGTCATCAGTGAAGCGGACCGCCAAGGAAGCCGTTCTGCAGCGTTATGCAAGCGCCGTGTATCGTTACTTGCTAGGGGCAGTACGCAATGCCGACGTGGCAGAGGAATTGTGCCAGGAATTTGCCGTGAGCTTTTTGAAGGGCGACTTTCATCGTGTGAATCCCGATCGCGGTCGCTTTCGCAATTATCTCAAAACCGTGCTCATCAATCTGGTCAATCGGCATTTCAATCAGTTGAAGAAGGCGCCAAGTCCGATTTCGCCGGATGGCCCGGAACCGGCTGCCGAGATGGACAACGTCGACGATGGGTCGTTTGAAGATTGTCTGCGCGACGATTTGCTGACAGAAACCTGGTCAGCGCTGGCGAGAGTGAATCCAAATTATCACGCCGCATTGTTGCTGCGCGTCGAACAGCCTGATTTGGCATCGAAAGCCATGGCCGAACAACTGTCGAAGAAATTGGACAAAGCGGTGACGGGCGACTGGGTTCGAAAGACAGTGGAACGGGCTCGCGTGAAATTTGCTGAATTGTTGGCCGAGGAAGTTCGGCGTGTCTTGGAGTGTTCGTCGGACGAAGAGTTGTACAACGAATTGGACGCTTTGCAGTTGTTGCCGTACTGCCGCCACGTTTTACAGCAATAGACGACGGTGCACGAAGCAGATCAAAACGGTCGCATGACGAGCTGTACCAGCAGTTCCGCGTCAAAGAAACGGTCGTTGCCGTCCATCAACGGAAATGCCGCGCCGATGCGAACCACATTTCTGCCGGCGACCTCAAGATGCGTCCCGACCGTCACATTCAAGACGTCGATGCGATTCGCAGTGTTTTGGAAAGTAGGAGCACCACCAAACGATCGGACGACATCCGAGTTTTCCAGCGCCGTCGTGTAATGCAATTCGGCCACGGATGCGATCCCCGTCAGGATTGGCGCCGCAGAGTCGCGCAAGTGCCACTGACCGATCGAGACGTCCGCCAGCAACATGGCTTGATTCTGCAAAACACCACTGGATGTCGCGCCGGTCACGGGATTCAAAGTATCGACGCGGTTGCCGTTCAAGTCGATATCCAACTGCAGAAAGGCTTGATAAAACAAAGTGCCATCCGTCGATGCAAACCCCACAAAAGGCAACAAATGGACGGCACTGTTTTGGATCACAACAGATCGAGCTGCCCCGGGAAGTAGCACACGCAGATCCTCTCCGGTCGGCACGCTGACTCCAACTCCCGCCGAAGCTCCAAAGTTGGGCGTTTGAACGAGCGCTCGTTTTCGCACGAGCCCCAAGTTTCCAACGCTGACGGCATCCACGATCAAGTCCGGTGCGCCGGGACCAGGTGGCGTCAGCGCCAGATTTCGGTTTCCAGTAAATGGCAGCCGCACTTCCCAAGAAGCGTCGCCATCGCCGGTCAAGCGTTCCCAGCCAATGACATATCGGTTGATGTCAATGTCCGAGCGGAAGAGCGGGGCGGCACCGGGTGGGCCGCGCTCGGTCGTGAGGGCGTTGTGAAAATGGTTGTAGTTGAAATACGTTCGCTCGCCGGGAACAACAGCGCCGTTCTCCGCCATCTTCATGTGTTCGCTCATTCCGTAAAACGGCAAACGCAACGAGACGTCATCTGCGCCGGTAAATGCGAACACGGCCAGGCTGTTATCGCCAAACATGTAAGGCAATCGCGCCAGACGCGTCTGTGTTCGTCTCGATTGTGTGCGCCGATTGGTTGGTGGCCGATTTGGAGTTCTGGGCGGACGCGGTGGACGCGCGGGCGGTGGTTGTGTTGCTTCTGGCGGCTGGATTTCGACTTGAGATGCTTCCAGAATTGGTGAAGGCACATCTGAAGCATATTCGATTACTCGGCCTTCACTTTCCAACGGGTTCAAAAAGGGGACAGGTACCTTTGCCGGAACGGCCCGGAGGGTGCTTTGCACAAAGGTACCTGACCCCTTTTTGACTGACCCCTTTTTGACGTTTTCGAACGACTGCCCAAGTGTTTCCGCAACAACAATCGTGAAAAAGAAAGAAAATGTCGTACAGAACAACACACGGCACTGAAAAGAAGTGGATTGCATGAGACTACGAATGTTTGCGGTGTTAAAGCTAGCCCGGATTATTCATGAACCGTGGTCCAAACGACGTGATGTTTTCCGTGAAAAGGAGTTGCGGCTATCTTGCCTAAAACACCGCGCAAATTCGAATCCACACTAACCCGACGCGCAAGCGAGGGGTTTTGGACGTCGCCCCTCGCTTGCGCGTCGGGTTCGTGAATAATCCGGGCTAGCATGAATTCGGAAGCGGTAACCTTAATCAAAGTATCGGTTAAACCGAACAGAAAAGGTGAGAGGATTGCAGGGATTTTTCGAGATGGCCGCCTCGAGATCGAGTTCGGATCAACTCGACGGATTCGTAGATGAACGCGCCAGATCTTTCTGCGTCTGGCGCACCTTCTCTTGCGCGATCTTTCGGTTCGTCGCAATATCAGGATCGTCGGTGTAGACTTCAGCGAGCTCTCGGAGGATGCCTTCCGCCGATTCATAAAAACGCAGAGCATCTTGCAAGTGCGATTGATCCACGAGAATGTCACCCGACTTCAAATAGATGGCGGCAAGCTCCGCTTGATATTGAACAACATCAGGGTTTTGATCGGCAAGCGGTTCGAGCCAATCACGCGCCTTCTGATATCGCTGCTGTGCCGCGTCCACATCCTCTTCCAAATCGCCGCTACGTCGATAGCACAACGCAACCTGATATTGGTTGACGAGATTCGATGAATCTTGATCGAGCAAATCGGAAAACAACCCCGCCGCTTTCTGAAATCTCTCACGCGCACTTTGTATTTGCTGCATTTCATCGCACAGATTCGCCCAATTGAAATAGCCCTTGGCCAAATCCTGTTGGATTTGCGAAGTTGGTTCTGTTGCTACGAGCAATTCGCGGATCTGCTGGGCGGCTTCGTATTGTTTTAGCGCCCCTTGGAAATTCGATCGCAGCCGTTCCATCGCGGCAATGTTCATGTATGCATTCGCAAGTTTACGTTGATACTCGCGATTGTCCGCGTCAACAAGAGCGAGCTGTTCTCGGAGTTCGATTGTTTTTGAAAACGCTTCGTAAGCATCGTCGAACTCGCCCATTCGGTAGGACGCCCGGCCGATGCCGTTCCACGTATCACTCAGCGTGACGGGCACGTCTCCGCTAGCGTCGGTTTGTATGAAAAGTGGTTCAAGAATCGAAAGTGCCTGCTGATACGACTCAAGCGATTCGGCAAGGTTACCAAGTTCCGCTTCGATTTCGCCAACATAGAATTGTGCCTGGGCCAGTTCGATCGTCAGCTTGCCGTCGCCCTTGCGCTGGTTGAGGAATCTCTTGTAGTAACCAAGCGCGTCTTTCAATAGCTGCTCTTTCAGTGGCTGCATGCCGGGTTGGTTGAGTAACGTATCGTTGCTCACGCGCTGGTAGAAATTGTTCACGGCGTCCAGTGCGTCACGAAAACTGGCATCCGATCGCTGCTCGGCGTCACGAGACGATGCCAGCGCCGACGAGGCGGTGACGTAGCCATACAACAGACCGAATAGTGCGACGAACAAAAACACCGCCGCGGTAGCCAAAGCTCCCGCGATCCACGGATTTCGGTAACACCAACGAATACTGCGACCCGCGAAACCAATCGGACGAGCCTGGATCGGCTCGTCGTTCAGAAATCTCTCTAAATCGTCGGCCAAAGCCTCGGCCGATTCATAGCGTCGCGCCGGTTCTTTCACCAAACATTTGAGACAGATCGTATCCAAGTCGCGCGGCACTTTGCGATTGAGCACACGCAGTGAAACGGGCTCTTCGTCGATCACCTGGCGAAGCGTGTCGATTGGATTGTGGGCGCGAAAGGGTGGGCGGCCGGTCAGGACGTCGTACAACAACGCGCCAAGACCATACACGTCGGACAAAGGGCCAATTTCGTTCAGACGCCCCGCGGCTTGCTCGGGCGACATGTAGCTGGGCGTGCCCATGACCGATCCGTCTCGCGTCATGTTTGAGTCTTGATCCAGCCGCTTGGCAAGCCCGAAATCGGTGACTACGGGTCGAAGGTCGAGGGGCGAGAGTCGAGAGCCAGAAGACAAACCGCTTTGCCCTCGACCCTCGTCCCTAGACTCTCGACCCCTCAATAGCACGTTCGCCGGTTTCAAGTCTCGATGCACCACACCGCGCTGATGAGCATAACTCATTGCTTTGGCCAATGTCGCGAGAAGCCAACCGGCTTCCCTTGCCGAAAGTGGCCGATCCTGCAAACGATCCGACAAACTTCCGCCGTCGACAAATTCCATCGCAAAATATGGCGTCCCGCTTGCTTCGCCAACTTCGTAGATTTGAGCGATGTTCGGATGGTTCAGATGAGCGACCGCTTCTGCTTCGTTTCGCAGACGCGCGATTAACTGTGGATCCCGATCCGGTGTGATGATTGTCTTCAGCGCAACCAAACGGTCCAAGGAAGTCTGTCGCGCCTTGTACACAACTCCCATGCCGCCACGCCCCAGTTCATCCAGAACCTCATAGTCCTCGAATTGAGGCATCCTCGACGCGACGGACGGTCGATTTTCAAACGCAAGTGTTTCCTCCTGGGCGTGTGTCCACGGCTTCGCAACCGGCTTCGGAGGAGGAGGAAGTTTCCACTCGTCAACGCCGTGCTGTAACGTTTCAGGTTGATCCGAGATCGTTTCCCCACTTGCGCCACAGGTCGGGCAATTGCGTGGGGCGGCCGAATCGCCGTCCACCTCCTCTTCACATTCCCACTCGTGCCCGTGTGGACAACTTAGATACTGTGGCATGTCGAATCGCCTGCTTCACCGAGCCTAAGTCAACGCATTCAAAATCGCATCCACGACGCCTTGCATTGTATACTCTGTCGCCTCGGTCGTTGGCTCCATTCCCAACTCGCGCATCGCTTCAGAAGTGACCGGACTGATTGTTGCGATTTGTGATTCTTTCAAACCTTCGCCAAACATGTCGACCAGCGATCGCCCAATCTCGGAACTGGTCACCGTTGTCCAATGAATCTCGCCATTGGCCATTTGCTTTCGGATGCTTTCGTCAACAGGTGTAACCGATGCGTGCGTGTAGACGACGACTTGCTCCACGGATGCGCCGGCATCAATCAGCCCGCCTGGCAAAACGTCTCGACCACGGCTGGCTCGTGGGTACAAAAACCTCCGGCCACTCGAATGTTCCGCCAAGGTTTCGACCAGCGATTCGGCGCGAAACTCTGGTGGTTGGACGTCGACTTGCAAATGATACTGCGCAAGCGCACTGGCCGTCCCCGGACCAATCGCAGCGAATTTCAAATGCCCCACCACTCGAATGTCATACATCATCAGCAACCGATCGAAGAAGTATCGAACTCCGTTGGCGCTGGAAAACACCAGCCAGTCGAAATCGGCCAAGCGTTGGATCACTTCGTCCACGGCTTGCCAATCTGGTGGATCGGAAATCTCAATTGCCGGTTGTTCCAGAACGTCTGCGCCTAATTCGAGCAGCCGATCGGTTAGCTGAGCGGCTTGATTGACCGGCCGAGTCACGAGCACGCGTTGACCGAACAGCGGGCGGTGTTCGAACCACGAAAGCGTCTCCGCCAACGTGGTAACTTCGCCGACAATGACGATCGCAGGCGGGCGAACTTTCTCAGGCCCGGTGAATAACTTGGCCGCTTCGCCCAGCGTACATCGAATGGATTGCTGATCCGGAAGACTGCATCGCCGAACGATTGC